>CAMWYV010000027.1 GCA_947178565.1 uncultured Porphyromonadaceae bacterium
TCATAACCCATATTCATCGGGGGCGAAGAATCACTCTTCGCCCCCGATTGCTTTTATACCTAAAAGACGGCGTATTAAAAAAAATCACTATCTTTACGGCGCTAATTAAAAAAACGGTATGAAAAAACTGCTTCTAATCGCTCTGACGGTATTCGTTGCCGCGGGAGCATCAGCCCAATCCAAGTTCACCCCCGCCTCAAGGATAATGATTAACGAGGTGAAGATGTATCCTTCGCGCTCCGATGACCGAAAAGTCAGTGCTATCGTGCGTCTGCAGCCCGGCACGGACGCTTCCGTTCTGGCTAAGGACGGGGTGGAGATTCTCTCGGCGCGCGGTCGCTTTGCAACAGTGGCATTTCCTATCGAAATAGCCGAAACTCTTGCGGCAATACCGGAAGTGGTATCCATCTCATTCGGACAGAAAGTGGAGCTGATGATGGACACTGCAAGAGTCAAATCGGCGGTAAGCTATATCCAGGATGGTCTGAATAACGGTTTTACCCAAAACTACAAGGGCTCAGGTGTGCTTCTCGGCATGATGGATCAGGGTCTTGATCCCAACCATATAAATTTCTATAATGCAGACGGAACGGCAAGCCGCGTTATCGGACTCACGACCATACTCGGTACATCGCCAACCGTGACAAATTACGACACCCCGGAAAAAATTTTCAATTTCGGAACAGAAAACGCCGAATCTACACACGCCACTCATGTGGCGGGAATCATGGGCGGCGCATACAACGGTATCGGTCAGGTTGCAAGGCTGAGAGGAATTAATCTGGTAAGGGTTCAGGAAGAAAACGTGCCGTTCTACGGTGTCGCTCCCGAAGCGGAACTGTATCCCTGCGTAGGTTCGCTATACACCACCAATATAATCACCGCGGTGCAGATTTTTGCCGATAAGGCGAAGGAACTCGGCAAGCCGGGCGCTTTCAATCTGTCGGTGGGCTATGTGCCCGGTCCTCACGACGGCACCGATGAAATAAACGAAGCTCTTGCGGATGCCGGCGAAGATATTATTATATGTGTGGCTGCGGGTAATGACGGAGATAAAAATGTGACTCTCCGGAACGATTTTGCGGTAAAGAGCGAAATCAAAACGATTCTTGCCGCCGGCGCCGGTGGAGCCTGGGAAGGAGCGGTGGAGACCTGGAGTGACAATGCAAACAAATTCTCCATGTCTTTTGCCCTCGTTGACAATAATACCGGCAAGATTACTACAATAATACCTATTCCCGATGATATTCCCGAAGATAAGGTAGCCGTTATATCCGGCAATAACAGTTCTGATTTCGCAGCTGCATTTGACGCCTCGTCAATGGTGCAGGTCGCTTCAGAAGTGAACCCGCGGAACAATCGCTTTAATGTTTACATGTCCGTCACACTCAATCCGAAAAGCGGAAGTAATATTGTGCCGGCACTGATCTATACCGGTACAGGAAACACTAAAATCAATTCATACAGCAGTGGGGATATGACTTTTGCCGGATATCCGGGATCATTGGATTTTACAGCCGGAAATCCCGACCAGAGTATCAACAATATAGCATGCGGCAAGAACATTATTGTTGTTGGCGCATACACTACCAAAGTCAAATGGCCGGTGCTCTCTAAGGTTCTGATAGGATATACATCCGCAGCGGAGGTCGGAGATATTGCGCCGTTTACCTCGTATGGAGATGTATTCGGCGAAAATGGCGCAACCGGCAAAACCCTCCCGGAAATATGTGCTCCCGGTTTCGGCGTGGTGTCATCATACAGCAGATACTATGTTTCCGGTGAAAAACTTACTGATCAGAATCTATGCGCAACCGCAACCACTGAAGTAAATACGGACGACCCCGAAGGCAGACCCAACCAGTGGGGCATAGAAGCCGGCACATCCATGGCAACCCCATACGTTACCGGCACAGCCGCTCTTCTTCTTGAAGCAGACCCTACGCTTAAGGTGGACAGAGTGAGAGAGATTCTCACATCCTCGGCAATTCCTCAGAATGTTACAGGCTCCGTTGCCACGCAGTGGGGAGCGGGAAAACTCAATGCGGATGATGCGATGAGAAAGCTTCTCGGTATGCCCGCTGAAATAGGCAACGTAAAAGCCGATACACAGCGCCGCTTCTCGGTGCAGGTACGCCCAGAGGCGGTTGAGGCGGTAGTTGCCGGCGAGAAAAATCTCACAGCCACTCTTCACTCCCTCGCCGGAGTATGTGTGGCAACGGCGGAAGGCAACGGAGACACCGTGACATTCTCCACCGGCTCTCTATCCAAGGGGGTGTATGTGCTCACCGTCACCACCCCCGCCGGCGTAAAAGCCTCCCGCACTATCCTGTTGCAGTAATCTATCCGACTAAAACTAACGTCTAACGTCTAAAGACTAAAAACTAAAAAAACTAACGACTAACGTCTAAAAATATATGAACTGGTTTGAATGTAAAGTTCGCTACGACAAGATGATGGAAAACGGTCTTGTCAAGAAAGTGAATGAACCCTATCTTGTTGATGCCCTCTCGTTTACCGAAGCGGAGGCAAGGATTATCGAAGAGCAGACCCCCTTTATATCCGGTGAATTCAGCATAAGCGCTGTGAAGAGAACCAAAATTTCCGAGATATTCTGGGACGATACCGCCGACAAATGGTGGCTCGTGAAAGTGGCATTCATCACTATAGATGAGAAGACCGCGGCAGAAAAGAAGTCTGTTTCGCAGATACTCGTGGCTGCAAACAATCTCCGCGAGGCATACGACAACTTCATGGAGGGCATGAAGGGCACTCTCGCCGATTTCGAGATTCAGTCTATCGCTGAAACCCCTCTTATGGATGTGTATAAGGCAAAACTCGGACAAACCTCTGCCGCAGCCGAATGACCCCCGCTGATAAAATCCGCGAAATAACACGCCGCCTTCCGGGCGGCGTGCGCCTTGTTGCGGTGTCCAAGTTTCACCCCGTACAAGCGATTGAGTCCGCTTATTCCGCCGGGCAGCGTATTTTCGGCGAGAGCCGTGCTCAGGAGCTCGCGGTGAAAGTGCCCGCCCTGCCGCAGGATATAGAATGGCATTTTATCGGTCATTTGCAGACCAACAAGGTCAAGGCTGTTGTGCCGCTTGTTCATACCATACAGAGCATTGACTCCCTGAGGCTGCTCCGCGCCGTAGATGCCGAAGCAAAGCGGATAAACCGTACTGTTGAAGTGTATCTGCAGGTTCATGTCGCGGCTGAGGAAACGAAATTCGGCTTTACTCATCAGGAACTCATTGAAGCGGCGGATGAGGCAGCCGCTATGACCGGAGCAAGAGTCACCGGTGTGATGGGTATGGCGTCCAATACGGACGATACCGGGCGCATCGCCGCCGATTTCGCCGCAATACGCACCTGCTTCGATGATTTAGCGCAGGGAGCCTTCGCCTCTCGCACCGATTTCCGGAACGTCAGCATGGGTATGAGCGGAGACTGGCGGCTCGCGGTAGAGCAGGGGAGCAATATGGTGAGAATAGGCAGCGATATTTTCGGAGAAAGGCAATAATTGACCGCTTTTTGCCGCTTTACAGAAAAAAATATCTAACTTTACCGCAAAATATTTTAATTCAAATCAATACCAATCATTATGAGTAACCAAGCCAAACAATGGGGTGCCATTATCGTGATGATCGCCCTGTTTGCTATGATTGCCTTCGTGACAAACCTTTGCTCACCGATGGCTGTTATCGTGAAAAACCAGTTCGGTGCCTCAAACCTCCAGGCGCAGATCGGTAACTACGGAAACTTTATCGCATACCTCGTCATGGGTATTCCCGCCGGTATGCTTATCAAGAAATGCGGCTATAAGAAAACCGCGCTAATCGCCCTTATCGTAGGCATCATCGCTATCACTATCCAGTATATGAGCGGATGGGAAAGCATGGCGGGATGCGCTTTCTGGGTATATCTCATCGGCGCTTTCATCGGCGGTCTCTGCATGTGTATGCTCAACACAGTCGTTAACCCCATGCTCAATATCCTCGGTGGTGGCGGCAACAAGGGTAACCAGCTTATCCAGATCGGCGGTGTGTTCAACAGTGCTGCTGCTGTAGCTGTTTATATCATCATGGGTGCGCTCATCGGTGAAGCAACTAAGGCACAGGTGAGTGATGCTACTCCCGCACTTTTCATCGCACTCGGCATCTTCATCGTTGCCTTCATCGTGATTCTCTTCACCAAGATTGACGAGCCGGAACGTGCCGATCTCAAGGCTATCGAGGAAAGAGAGCACGCAAAGGCTGCTCCCGCAGGACAGAAAGACAAATACAGCGCTTTCTCATTCCGTCACTTCAAGCTCGGTATTCTCGCGATCTTCCTTTATATGGGTATCGAAGTGGGTGTTCCCACATATATCCTCCAGTACCTCACCGCTCCGATTACTCCCGCAGCCGGTCAGGTTGCCGGTATGGGTATGGATGCCGGTATCGTTGGTCTTATTGTTGCCGTTTACTGGCTCATGATGCTTATCGGTCGTTTTGTCGGTGGTGTGATCGGTGGCAAGGTTTCATCTCGTGCCATGATCACAACCGTTGCTATAGCCAGCATCGTTCTCATTCTCTTCGGTATGTTCGCTCCCTCTGCGTGGACTGTAAACGTTCCCGGTATCGACTGGGCTGAACTCTCGGTTATCTGGGCGAATGTTCCGGTTGGCATCTTCGCATTCCTCCTTGTTGGTCTCTGCACCTCTGTTATGTGGGGCGGTATCTTCAACATGGCAGTTGAAGGTCTCGGCAAATACACCGCTATCGCTTCAGGCGCATTCATGACAATGGTATTCGGTTGTGCTGTGATGGTTGCTATCCAGGGCTGGGTTGCCGACATGAGCTCAAACTACATGATCAGCTACTTTGTGCCCCTCGCTTGCGCTGTTTACATTCTCTTCTATGCTCTCATAGGTTCAAAGAATGTCAACACCGATATTCCCACACTCGGCGAATAATTTTCAGCATACTTAATATGCCCGGAAACGGCGGCTTCATCGGAAGTCGCCGTTTTATATTTTTTCCGGGTATGGTTTATATTTGCACACATTGCCGCTTTTGACTACTTTTGTGCAGTGAAATCCGATTCACATTTATTTATATGGATAAAAAAATAATGGATTCTGCGGCAGACAATATCCGAGTGCTCGTCGCAGCTATGGTAGAAAAAGCAAAGTCCGGGCATCCCGGAGGCGCTATGGGCGCTGCTGATTTTGTAAACGTTCTTTACTCGCAGTTCCTTGTCACCGACCCCGATGATCCCACATGGATTGCCAGAGACAGGTTTTTCCTTGACCCGGGACACATGTCTCCCATGCTCTACAGCGTTCTCGCGCTTTGCGGCTACTATACTATCGACGAGCTGCAGCAGTTCCGTCAGTGGGGAAGTATCACCCCCGGTCACCCCGAGCTTGACCCCGTTCACGGAGTGGAAAATACCTCCGGTCCTCTTGGTCAGGGACACACGATGGCGGTTGGCGCGGCTATAGCCGAGAGATTCCTTGCGGCACGGTTCGGCGATTGGATTTCACACAAAACCTATGCTTTTATTTCTGACGGCGGAATTCAGGAAGAGATCAGCCAGGGCGCCGGACGTATAGCCGGATACCTCGGGCTCAGCAACCTCATAATGTTCTTTGACAGCAACAAGGTTCAGCTCTCTACTGATGTAGATGAGGTGGACAACGAGGATTATGCGGCAAAATACCGCGCATGGCACTGGAATGTCATCGAAATAGACGGATGCGATCAGCAGCAGATTGCCGATGCCATAGTAAAAGCTCAGAACGAGAAGGAGAAGCCCACCCTCATCATCGGCAACACTGTCATGGGCAAAGGTTGTGTGGATGCGCTGGGTGGCAATTTCGAAGGTAAGTGCAGCACCCACGGTCAGCCCCTCAGCAAGAGCGGAGCGGATGTGGCCAAAACTATCGCCAATCTCGGCGGTGATCCCGAAAATCCCTGGGTTATCCGTCCCGAAGTGGCGGAACTATACGCACAGCGCAGAGCAGAGCTCAAAAAGATTGTGGCGGAGCGCAAGGCGGTGCAGAAAGAGTGGGCTGAGAAGAACCCCGGTCTCGCTCTCACGCTCAAAAATTATATAAATGGCGTTCTACCGGAAATAGACTATAAGGCTATCGTTCACAAAGCGGATATCGCTACCCGCACAGCGTCGGCAAACGTGCTCTCGCTCCTCGCGGAGAAAGTAGGAAATATGATTGTGTCATCAGCCGACCTCGCCAATTCCGACAAGACAGATGCCTTCCTGAAAAAGACCGGTGCGCTCCGCAACGGTGATTTCACAGGCGCTTTCCTCCACGCGGGAGTAGCCGAGCTTACAATGGCTGCTGTGATGAACGGAATTATTCTTCACGGAGCTATGATGGCGGCATGTGGCACCTTCTTTGTGTTCTCCGACTATATGAAACCCGCCGTGAGAATGGCGGCGCTCATGCAGCTCCCTGTAAAATATGTGTGGACTCACGATGCATTCCGCGTAGGGGAGGACGGACCTACCCACGAACCTGTTGAACAGGAAGCGCAGATTCGCCTTCTCGAGCAGGTGCGCAACCTTGCCGGTCGCCGCTCCATGCTTGTGCTCCGTCCCGCCGACAGCGCCGAGACCACTATAGCATGGGAGATGGCTATGAACAATAAAAACACTCCCACCGCCCTTATTCTGACCCGTCAGGATGTCAAGGATATACCATCTGCTACCGGCAACCGCTATGAAGAGGCGGAAGGTATGCGCAGGGGAGGCTATGTTGTGATGGATTCACCCGCATTCCACGTAACCCTGGTGGGTAACGGTTCGGAGGTGTCGCTTCTATGTGATGTAGCTCTGTTGCTCGAAGCCGAAGGTATTGCCGCCCGTGTGGTTTCCGTGCCCTCTGTCGGATTGTTCCTTGACCAGGATGCTGACTATCGCGAAAGCGTTATACCGGCAGGAGTTCCCGCATTCGGTCTGACAGCAGGACTCTCATCCACCCTACGCGAGATTATCGGACCCCGTGGCGAGATCTTCGGGCTTGACCGCTTCGGTGCAAGCGCTCCTTATAAGGTGCTTGACGAAAAATTCGGATTCACTCCTCAGGCTGTATTTGAGAGAGTTAAGGCTTTTATCGGTGAATAAGTCCGTGCTGAGTCACAAATTTTTCACGTAAAGGATAAAAAAACTTTAAAAAAGTATATCATAATAAAAAATAATATCTACTTTTGTAACTCATTTATCATATATAATTCGTTTTAACTATTATCAAATCAATTATGATTAAAAGAAGCATCCTTGGTCTGGCTTGCGCTATGTTCATTGGAACTGCCGCTTTTGCTCAGACAAATCAGGAGGTACAGACAGTTTCTGACCCCGCACAGGGCTACCTCTTCAACCGTTTCTCAAGCAACTGGTTTATCACAGCTGAAGGTGGTGTAAGCATGTTCATGTCTGATTATGACCAGCATAACGAGCTTTCTAAGCGTCTTGCTCCCGCTGCATCACTCTACGTTGGTAAGTGGTTCTCACCCGTTATCGGTCTCCGTCTCGGTGGTAGCTACGTTGCAGCAAAGACACTCAGCAAAGTAAACGTTTATCCTTACACCAGCGGTCTCGTTGACGGTAAGTATTACAAACAGTACCAGAACGAATTCGGTGCTGTAGGCGATGTGCTCATCAACCTCACCAACTGGTGGTGTGGCTATCGTCCCGGTCGTATCTACAACTCATCTGTTTATTTCGGTGCCGGCGCATACTGGACCGTTGCTCAGGTTGGTAAGGACTACGCTTGGGAAAATGCCCACAATTTCAACACCTCACTCCGCGCAGGCTGGATCAACGCATTCAATGTTAGCCGCAGCGTACAGCTCTTCCTTGACATCCGCTACAGCACTTTCGAGGCTCCTCAGAAGCGCGTGGCTGTTGAAAAGCAGACCGCTGGCGACCTTCAGGCTTATGTAGGTATCACCTACAACTTCAACAAGCGCACATGGGAAGCTCCCGTGGTGCCCGTTTGCCCCGAAGTGCCCGACTGCAGCGCTATCGAAGCTCGTCTTCAGGCTGCTAACGCTCGCATCGCTGATCTCGAGCGTCAGCTTCAGGACTGTCTCAACCGCCCTGTTGAAAAACCCGTCGTTTGCCCCAAAACTCTTGCTACCATCTACTATCCCATCAACAAATCAAGCCTCTCTACCCGCGAAGTTAATGTTCTCCGCGCAGTGGCTTCTGTGATGAAAGAAACAGGCAAGAAATACACACTCACCGGCTGGGCTGATAACTACACCGGTTCTGAGTCATACAACGAACGTCTCCGTCACGCTCGTGTAAACGGCGTAGAGCGTCAGCTCGTTCGTCTCGGCGTTGCTGAATCTCAGCTTAACGCTACCGTTAACAACGGCAACCTCACCGACCTCGGCGAAAAAGCTGTTCAGCTTGACCGCGCCGTTACTATCGAAGAGGCTGAATAATTAGATATAATTTCTAATTACATACTGAAGAGGCTGTGCCACGGCACAGCCTCTTTTTTGTATTATATCTGAAAAATAGCTGCTTTTGCAGTTCAGACCGCCTGAAGTCCCGGTCCGGGGACAGAGGGTGGGATGTGAAATACATAGAAAGCGTTTATCCGCGCTGATTCTTGACGTTCTGAAAAGTCTCGCAAACTTTCTAAACCAAAGTCAAGGGTTGAGCAACGGTAGATGCCCGTGGATATGTAAGAT
>CAMWYV010000028.1 GCA_947178565.1 uncultured Porphyromonadaceae bacterium
GGCATACGATATTCCTCTACGTCTAGTGGGATCTGAGATGTGTATAAGATACATGTTTATATGGAGGAGAACGAGACCGTGATCGATGAGGTGGTCGTTACAGGTTATAGTTCAACAAAGAAGGCAGCGTTTACCGGTGCGGCATCAGTTGTCAACGGTGATGTTGTTGACCGCAAGAGCGATGTCAACTTCGTGAAGTCACTCGAAGGTCAGGTTACCGGTTTCCAGTACAACAGCGCAACAAGCTCACCCGGTACCTGGAGCTCAGTCTATATCCGTGGTATGGGTTCGCTCAGCAGTTCTCCGCATCCCCTTTATGTGATTGACGGTATTCCCGTTAACTCTGATTATGATACTATGGACGATAGCGATAATTCATTTGACCCGATGGCTGCTTACAACCCCAGCGATATCGAAAGCGTGACAGTGCTCAAGGATGCTGCGGCGACCGCGATTTACGGTTCACGTGCTGCAAACGGCGTTATCGTGATCACCACCAAGAAAGGCGGTCAGAGCAAGCTCAATGTTACATTCGAGACACGTCAGGGTTTTGTGTCTATGGGTAATAATAACATGAAGTTTGCCAATTCTCAGAGCACGATGGATCTGTTCGCCAAAGGTATGGCGGCTCGTACCGGTCTTACATACGACTATACCTACAATTATTATCTCGATAAATATGCGTGGGATGGAAAAACAGATACCGACTGGATTGATGTGGTTACCCGCAAGGGATATTATTCCGACTATAATCTCTCTTTCAACGGTACTGTAGGAACAACAAATTATTATGCAAACCTTAACTATAATAAGGCTAACGGTCTTGTTATAGCTTCGGACAATACCCGCTATTCAGGTCGTGTGAATCTCGATACCAAATACAAGTTTATTTCAGTAGGTATCAATACCTCATACAGCTACTCTATCAATAACGGCGCACCTCAGGATGGTGCTTTTGTGAATCCTCTTAACGGAGCCTTAGGTAGTCTGTTGCCTATGTATGCTCCCTATGTAGGTGAAGGGGCTGACAGAAGATATGCTCATATCACCGAGTACAATCCGTTGGCTGTATGGGATCCCGAACTCGGTAATATTAATGAAGTTACCAACCAGACTATCAATGCCAATCCTTGGATGCGTATCGATTTCGGCAAAGGCATCTGGGCTAAGACCAACTTCGGCGCGAATATCATGGATCAGCGTCAGTATGACTACTGGAGTGCTGTCTATAACCCGCAGGCTTGGGATTACAATGGCGTAGGTCAGCAGTATAACTCCAAGACTACCACTCTCACATGGACCAATACCCTCGGCTGGAACTATAAATTCGGTGAAAATGCCATAGACCTTCTTTTCGGTCAGGAAATGCAGCGTTACAACTACTGGTATGAATATTACGCCGGCTATGATTTACCATTTGCCGATTCAGGTATGCGCGATCTCACAACCGCAGGTAATACGGAGATGGGTGCTCAGTATTATAAGAGTGAATCACGTCTCGCATCATACTTCATGGACCTTCACTACAGCTTCGCTGACCGTTACTATATTTCCGGTTCTTACCGTCGTGACGGCAGCTCTGTGTTCGGTGCCAAGAAACGTTGGGGTAACTTCTGGAGTGTCGGCGGTAAATGGCGTGTGACAGAAGAGGCTTTCCTCAAAGGTAACCGTGCTCTCACCAATCTTGCTCTCCGTATAAGCTACGGTACTGTAGGTAACCAGTCGCTTCCCTCGCTGTATGCCGCCCGCGGATACTATGCGGCAGGCTATAACTATGCCGGAGTGCCCGGTATGGTGCCCGCGCAGATTTCCAACCCGAACCTTACATGGGAAACATCCAAGAAGTTTGACGTCGGCTTTGACGCATCATTGTTCAATCGTGTAAACTTTACATTCGACTACTATAACGAGCTGACTGACGATGCCCTGTATAGCGTACCCTTGTCTTATACAACCGGTCTCGGTTCATCATATCGCAACATCGGTAAGATCAGAAACAGCGGTATTGAGTTCGGCGTAAACGGCACGGCTTTCTACAACAACGACATACTTGTGACACTCTTCGGCAATATCACCTGGAATAAAAATAAGGTGATTAAGCTTGCGAACGGTTCTATTACCGGCAATTATCAGATAATTGAGGAGGGACGTCCGTACCAGCAGTACTACCTCCCTGAGTATTATGGCGTGGATCCCGAGACCGGAAAGGCTCTTTTCTATAAGAATGCTCCCGGAACAGTAGATGATGCCGGAAACGACATAAGTGATGAACTTACCACTGAGCTTGTAAATGCATCCAAGCGTTATATGGGCAGTCCGTCACCTAAAGTGTTCGGCGCATTCGGAGTCAATGCCAATGCATACGGTTTCGACTTTTCGATGCAGTTCAATTACCGTCTCGGAGCAAAAATATATAATGCCGCCCGCATGTACACCGGTTGGGCTATGGATGATGAGAGTAAGCCGCTACAGACGGTTGTTGACAATTCATGGACTCCGGAGAATCCCAATGCTAAATATCCCCAGTATATTTATGGTGACCCCAACAATACCCTCGGTCACTCTTCACGTTGGTTGATGAACGGCAGCTATCTGCGCCTGAGCAATATCACATTCGGATATACTCTTCCCGCTAAGTTGACTCATAAAGCACTTATGCAGAAGGTGCGTTTCTACACTACATTCGACAATATCCACACCTGGACCGCATCTGATTTTATCGGCTACAATCCCGAAACATATGCAAGCGGTATTATCACCTGGCAGTATCCGGCAATATTCACATTCACCGGCGGTGTGCAGATAACATTCTAAGATTAGATATTGGAAACAAATACAAGAAAAAGACTTATGAAAAATATATTTATCAAGGCAATGGCGGGACTTCTCCTCGCGGCATCGGCTACCGCCTGCGGAGACAAGTTCCTTGATACCAAAATATATAACGGTATTGACCTTGACACCGGGCTCAACAGTGTTGAAAACATAGGCAATGCCCTTAACGGATGTTACTACCGTTTCTATCAGTACTATTTTGCCGGTAACTATAGCACCGTGATAGGTGATGTCGCTTCCGACCTGACATACATTCATGGTAATACCGGTCACTTCAAGACTATCTTTAATTTCACCTATCAGGCAACCGACAGTTACCTTACGAATATCTGGAACGTCGGTTACAAAGTGATTGACAACTCTTCCCGTGTTATCAAGGCTTGTAACGAACTATCAGAAGATGCGACCGCATCTGAGAAGGAAGAGCTTGATCTTTATAAGGCTGAGGCACTGTCTCTCCGCGCATACGCCACCCTTTCACTGACCAATATTTTCGGACATCAGATTAAGGTCAATGGTCAGGATTTTTCAAATGAACTCGGTGTGGTGGTGGTTGACGAGCCTATCGAGGCTTATGCCGAGGTGGAGCGTGCTACTGTAGGAGACTGCTATACGGCTATAGTTAAGGATCTTACCACGGCAATCGCTCTTTTTGACGCGGTTGGTGACCGTCAGGATCTCTATGTATTCGGTAAAGCTGCCGCTTACGGTCTCCTCGCCCGTACATACACTTATATGGAGAACTGGTCGGGCGCACGTCAGGCTGCTGCTGATGCCATTGCTGAAAGCGGCATCACTTCGCTTACTTACAGCCCGGCGGCTTACAAGGCACTCTATAATACCGCTTCATCAAATAATGAGAGTATGTTTGCGCTGGCTATCACACCAAGCAATAACTGGAGCGCCAATTCTGCCGGTACTCTGTTCACTACCTACGGTCTTTCACCGTCACCCTATCTGTTGTCTCTATACTCTGCCGATGATTGCCGCAGATCTATCATCACTTTCACTATTGATGAAAATGACAACATCCGTTATGACGGTGGTAAATTCGGGGCATACGCTTATAGTAACGCTGCTTATGCGACCAACTACCTGATCAATGCTCCCGAAATGTTCCTCATCCAGGCTGAGGCATATCTGAATGATGGTGCCGGCAATATCACCGAGGCTCAGAAAGCTCTGTTTGTTGTCGCTCACCGTAATCCGGACATCGCTGACGCAACCGATCTTCCCTCTGATGCTGCCGGTCTGATGAATTTCATCCAGGAAGAACGTGCACGCGAACTCTTCCAGGAAGGACTCCGTCTCTGGGATCTCCGCCGCTGGAACAAGACCACCGGCCTTTCGGCTGCCGAATATCCTGCAATCAAGTGGCTTATCCAGCCCACTCAGGTAGGTAATTTCGTATATCCTATCCCTGAAGCGGAAATCAACGCCGGATTCGGTGTGGTTCAGACTCCCGGATGGTCAGATGTACGTCCTAAGTAATTTAGACCAAACTCATTACCGCCAAGCGGTAATATATTTCATACTGAAAAATAATTAGGGAAAGGCGAGTCGTGAGACCCGCCTTTTCCGCTTTTTTCTTATATGAAATGATGCTTTTTGTGGAGTGGGAGAATAAAAAACAGAGACGGCTCACGCAGTCTCTGTTTCCGTGACTCCTACAGGATTCAAACCTGTAACCTTCTGATCCGTAGTCAGATGCTCTATTCAGTTGAGCTAAGGAGCCATGCTCCGACAGCCTGAGCTGCGTTTGCGAGTGCAAAGTTAAGGTAATTGCCTCAATCCACAAAATTTTTTCATTAAAAAGTATCTGCGAATTTATGTTGAAAATTTAAGCGGCAGTACTGTGCTCAAAGTAACGCCATGGCGATTTTTGCCGCACATTCTGCATCTGAGGCGGCATTATGGTGATTGTAGAAAGGTATTCCCAAAAATTCGGCGAGGTGTGGAAGTGAGAAGGAGGAGCAGAGAGTGCGGGGTATTGTGCGCCGCGCTTTTTCAAGGGTGCAGTAGAACGGCGGATCGGTATAGTCTATGCCGTAGCATCGGCAGGCGGCTTTGATGCAGTTCCGGTCAAATTTCTTGTTGTGGGCAACCAATGGCAGGTCACCGATGAATTCCGCGAGGTCGGTCCACACGTCACAAAACAGCCGTGCATGCTCGGTATCTTTCATGCCGATGCCGTGAATGTTTTCAGTGAAGTAGCGGAAATAATATTCCGGCTCGGGACGAACCAGTTCATAAAACCGGTCTGTGATACAGCCGTTTTCAACCTTTACAGCACCGATCGCGCAGATGCTGGTGGGATGATTGTTGGCTGTCTCGACATCGATTGCCACAAAATTATCCATCACTCCTGTCGCTGTTGTTTATCTCAAGAACCTTTGCCTTTACATCTTCCATGAGCCATCGCGGGGTAGAGGTTGCACCGCATATTCCGATGCTCTCGGCGGCGGTTAGCCATCCGGGGTTGATATCGCGCGGATTAGCTATAAGGTGCGTGCGTGGATTTACTGCCGTGCACTCGGCGCACAGCACCTTGCCGTTGCTGCTTTTGGCCCCGCTGACAAAGAGCACGACATCGTGGGCGGCTGCAAACCGGCGCAAACTTTCCGCTCTGCCGCTCACCTGCCGGCAGATAGTGTCGAAGTGCTCGAAACGGGTGTCTTTGTTCTTGCGACGGTTGATTTCCTCAATCATCGCGGAGAATCCCTGGGGGGACTTGGTGGTTTGTGAATAGAGGCTTATTCCGCGCGAAAAATCAACCTTGTTCAGGTCGGCAACGCTTTCGGCAACAATCGCTTTGCCGTCGGTCTGTCCAACAAGTCCGTTTACCTCTGCATGACCGTTTTTGCCATATATCACAATCTGAGTATCGGGATCTGTATCGCAAGTATGCTTGATACGTTGCTGTAGCTTAAGCACGACCGGACAGGTGGCATCGATAATCTCGATATTGTTTTCCTTGGCGATACGGTAGGTGGACGGCGGTTCGCCGTGCGCCCTCAGGAGTACGGTCACATCATGGAGGTTGGCGAGTTCATCATGAGTGATGGTGATGAGTCCGCGGCTACGCAGGCGTTCCACTTCATCGCTGTTGTGCACAATATCACCGAGGCAGTAGAGAGTACCGCATTTGTCAAGCACCTCTTCCGCCTTACGGATTGCGGTGACTACTCCGAAGCAGAATCCTGATTCGGAATCAATCTCAACAGTCGCGCCCATTGACCTTTGCCTCGGTTTTATTGAACAGGTTCATCAGCCATTCTTCCTGTTGGGGGAGACTCATATCGGAGTTGTCCAGCACAACCGCATCATCAGCCTTGCGTAGCGGGCTTTCCTTTCTTGTTTCGTCAATATGGTCGCGCTCAATCACATTGGCAAGCACATCCTCGTATGACGAGGGGGTGCCGTTCTGTTGCAGTTCAAGGTATCTGCGGTGTGCTCTTTTTTCGGGAGATGCGGTGACAAAAACTTTCATTTCCGCGTGTGGAAAAACTGTCGTACCGATGTCTCTGCCGTCCATCACTATACCTTTTTCAACTCCAAACCTCTGCTGCCTGTCGGTAAGAGCCTTGCGGACAGAATGGATAGCGGCAACGGGTGATACATGGTTGCTCACTTCAAGAGAACGGATAAGGTGCTCTACATCTTTGCCGTTCAGCAGAGTGTGCTGTCCTTCAGATGTCAAGGCAAAATCAATGTGAATGCTGTTGACCGCTTCAGACAGAGCGTCTTCATCAACCGTGCCGTCCGGCGCAATCATGCCGTTTTCCATCGCAAACAGGGTCACGGCGCGATACATGGCTCCGCTGTCAATATATCTGTAGCCGAGGTCGGCGGCGAGTTTCTTAGCCATAGTGCTTTTTCCGGATGATGAGTATCCGTCAATAGCGACTATAATTTTCTTATTCTGCTGAGTCATATTCAGTGTGGTTTATTTTCCAATAAGGTCTGTTATGCCTGCGCTCAGACTCACCATGAGGGTGGTGGCTCCGGTGTGGGGCTGTGCGAAAGCGATTCCGATTTCCCACGTCCCGATGTTGAGTCCGGCTCCGAGTGACCATCCGCTGAGAAAATTGCGGTTGTAGGTGCTCATATCGGTCCGGGTCTTGTAGTTATACCCCAAAGATATATGGAAATTATCAGACGGCACAATGTCGGCACCGAAAATCAGATGTCGGAAGAGGTTGGACATGAATGAGGACTTCAGCTCCGGCTTGTCTCCGAGAGAGCCGTCACCGGTGTGGTAATACGGCAGATTCCATTTTGTGAGATTCCATGTCGTGACCGAGAAGCGTACCGGAAATCCGGGGAACGACTGCGTCCAGCCGAGGCGCATATCTATCGGGAGCCGGTCATATCTTTCATTGAACCTCTTGATCTGTCCACCGAGATTGACAACCGTTGCACTCAGCGATAAATCACGTTCCTCGTCATAGTAATTGATGCCCAGGTCAACTCCGAGCGCAAAGGCTGTATATGAGTCGTAGGCGCTGTAAAGAGCCTTGATGGCGAATCCTCCTCTGATACGCTCCGTGAAATCATGGCTGTACAGACCGGAAAACGCCACATCTTTAGGGGAGAAGCTGCCGATATTCACTCCCGATGCGTCCAGCCTGTCCATCGTTCCGTAACCGAAATAGTGAAGCGATGCCGCCCATGCTCCACGCTCACCGGCGGCATGAGAGTAGGCAATTGAGGCGAAATTACTGCTTCCGATATAACGCATATAACTCAGTGCGAGCTTAGTGCTATGCTCCTGCCCGAGGAGTGCCGGATTCTGATCCGTGGCAAGCAGCCCGGCATCGGTAGATGATATATTGACTCCTCCCAACCCGTAAATTCTGGGTGACGAGGTGATATTCAGGAAATTGTATGCTGAACTACCGTCATCACACAGAGCGGGAACATGTGAAAACGTCAGCAGACAGGCAAATGCTATATATCGGATTATATTCATTGACTACAAATATTCTCCACCTAATAACGTAGAATGAGTGCGCCCTATTATATAAGGTGTGGAGAAAAATCCGGCATCTTAAAATTGTCAACAAAGATAAAACAATAATAATCATTCTCAAAATAGGGGGAGGGCTTTTGAAAATGTCAGTTTCAAGCGGTAATTTTGTCAAACCCCTTAGATTTAAGCCTCTGAGGACTCTATAAAAGACTGACAATTTGTACACAATTCTTCATATCTCTTTCCGAATGACACGCCTGCTTATAGTGTTTGCCGCGCTGTTGGCAGCAGTTGGGGCGCAAGCGCAGTTCCGGCGTGTAGTCACTTATCAGACAGTCGTTTCCGGTAACCGTCTTGTTGAAATGGAGGCATTTACATTCGATTCTGTAGATGAGCAACCTCATTTTCCGGGTGGTGACGGTGCAATGACTAAATTTATCAACCGTGAGCGCCAGTATCCTCACGAAGCGTATGCCGCCGGAATTCAGGGACGTGTGCTTTGCAGCTTCATAGTAAATGCCGACGGCTCCATCTCTAATGCGGAAGTGCTCAGAGGTGAATATGAAATTCTTAATAAAGAGGCGTTGAGAATAATATCAAAAATGCCTAAATGGGTAGCCGGTAAAATAGGTGGCACGTCTGTGCCTGTGTATTGTATTCTGCCTATTCCCTTCAGACTGTGAGACTATGATGCCTGATTGGTTGTCGTTTCAACGGAGATGAGGATTTTCTTGGCTTCTATTCCTCCCGCATAGCCGGTCAAAGACCCGTCTGAGCCTATAACCCGATGACATGGGATGATTATACTGACAGGATTTCGCGCAATCGCTCCCGCAACGCTTCGTGCTGCTTTTGGTGAACAGATGCGTCCGGCTATATACGAATAGG
>CAMWYV010000029.1 GCA_947178565.1 uncultured Porphyromonadaceae bacterium
CATATATTATTTAACGGGCTCTAATATTTTTTCTATTTTTGTGCCCTATAAGTTAACCGATCAGATGAAAAAAATTCTAATTTCCATAGCTGTAGGTGCTATCTTCGTTTCACTCCACGCAGAAAAAACGCTTGACAAAGGCTACCGTACGATCAACCGCGAGACCGCTGAGGCCCATATCGGTTTTCTTGCTTCTGATGAGCTGGAGGGGAGAGAAGCAGGGTACCAGTCTGGACGAATAGCCGGTAACTATCTGATAGCCAATGTAAAATCAATGGGTTTAAAGCCCTGGTGCGGAGAAAGTTACGAGCAACCATTTGAGGCATATAGGGCAGAAAGGCAGCGAAAAGGGCGATATCAGGTGCATCCGGACAGTATAAACAAACTACAAAATGCTGTACATCAGAAACTTAATCTTAGAAATATACTTGCGGTGATTCCGGGAGAAAAGAGTGACGAATATGTGGTGATGGGCGCACATTACGATCATCTCGGTGTTGATCTTCTTCTTGACGGAGACAAAATATATAACGGAGCTGATGACAATGCTTCGGGAGTATCCGCCGTACTTCAGATTGCGCGTGCATTTCTTGCAAGCGGACAGAAACCGGAGCGCACTGTGATTTTTGCATTTTGGGACGGTGAAGAGAAAGGACTGCTCGGCTCGGAGTATTTTATGCTCAACTGGGCTGACCCTGACAAAATCAAGGGCTATATCAATTTCGACATGATAGGACGCAATAACCGGGAGGATGTGCCGGAGCACGTGGTTTATTTCTACACAGCCGCTTATCCTGATTTTGAAAAATGGCTCAGAAACGATATCAAGGAGCGCGGACTGAATCTTAAACCTGACTATCGGGCATGGGACCGACCGATAGGCGGTGGTGACAACGGCTCATTTGCGAAGCGCGACATTCCGGTAATATGGTACCATACCGACGGTCATCCCGACTATCATCAGCCTTCTGATCACGCGGACAAAATCAATTATCCAAAGACAGTTGACATTACCCGTGCAGCATATCTGAATTTATGGAATATGGCAAATCCCTCATATATTAAATGAGAGTTGGTCAAAGCTAAACAATATAACACCACTTTAAAATGAGTGAAAAGCAGAAAATAAGAGTAGGAATAACCCACGGAGATATCAATGGGGTAGGATATGAGGTGATTCTCAAGGCTCTTGAAGATGAAAGAATGCCGGAAATCTGTACTCCTGTGATATACGGTTCGGCGAAAATCGCCGGATATTATCGAAAAGGAGCACTTGCAACTCCACTACAGCTCAACCAAATCTCTAAAGCCTCAGAAGCACGTGAGGGACAATACAATATCATCAATGTGATAGGTGAGGAAGTGAAAGTGGAACCAGGCATCGCTTCAGTCGAATCCGGTCAGGCGGCGTTCGCCGCTCTTGAGCGCGCTGTGACGGATCTTCGCTCAGGTGATATTGATGTGCTTGTTACCGCTCCGATTGATAAACATACTATTCAAAGCGATACCTTCCGTTTCCCCGGTCACACGGAATATCTGCAGGCATCCCTCGCCGATAACGAGGAGAAAGCGCTGATGATAATGTGTGATCCAGCTACCTCGCTCAGGGTTGCTCTTGTGACCGGTCATTTGCCGCTAGCCAAAGTACCCGATGCAATTACCAAGGAGACTGTGATGGCTAAGATAAAGGAGTTTGACATCGCTTTGCGCCGTGATTTCGGTATTCATCGCCCGCGAATCGCTGTGCTCGCGCTCAATCCTCATGCGGGTGAAGAGGGACTTCTCGGTAGCGAGGAAAAGGAGATTATCGAGCCGGCTATAATAGAGTGTCAGAATACCAGAATAAACTGTTTCGGTCCATACGCATGCGATGGATTTTTCGGAACAGGTCAGTTTGCAAAATTTGACGGTGTGCTTGCCATGTATCATGATCAGGGACTGGCTCCGTTCAAAACCATAGCTATGAATACCGGGGTAAATTTCACCGCCGGATTACCTTTTGTACGTACTTCTCCCGACCACGGTACCGCCTACGACATTGCCGGACGAGGCACCGCCACGCCCGACTCTATGCGCCAAGCTATTTTCGCTGCGATTGATATATACCGTAACCGTGCCGTGTTTGACAAAGCTCATTCGAATCCGCTGCGCAAGCAATATATTGAGAAAAATAAAAGTGATAATGTTGTTCTTGACCTCAGCAAAAGCGATGATGCCGACTGATGTGCCATATAAATTGCTGTATAGGGCGCCTAATTCAAATGTAAATATTACCTTTGCACCAGTATTAACGATTTGACCTGTCTGCTAATATACAGACGGGTCAACCATTCATTATAAATAACCGACAATGGGAAATGAAAATGCCGAGCGCATCCAGACCTCTCTTCTCAATCGCCTTGAAAAGAAAGCTCTGACTTGGCTTGCCGAGCGTCAGCCAAGGTGGATGACCTCAGATACACTCACATTTTTTGGCGTAGGTGCCGCAATTCTTTATACGGTATTCTGCTGGTTGTCGCAGTATAATATCAACTATCTTTGGGCTGCATCTTTCTGTCTGGTGCTCAATTGGTATGGTGACAGCCTTGACGGTACACTCGCGCGAATTCGCCAGACTCAGAGACCGAAATACGGTTTTTTCATCGATCATTCTCTCGATGCGCTCACAACCTGCTTGTTCTGTATCGGTCTCGGACTCGCTCCGGTGATGTATCTTAGCATTTCGCTCTTCATAATGGGTGGTTATCTGTGTATGTCTATTTACACATATCTATCCACTATAGTATTAGGGCAGTTCCGTCTCACATACGCGAGTCTCGGTCCAACTGAAATGAGGCTAATTATCATAGCTGTATTTATATTCAAGATGTATCTTCCGGGAGATAATTATGCTATTGAGGTGTTCGGACAACCGTGGACCGCATATGATGGTATTGGCGCTCTTGTGGCAACCGCACTCTTCTCGGTTTATATCATTTCGCTGATAAAAGACCTCAGAGCGCTTGCAAAGATAGACCCCCCAAAGTCTTTCCATGAATAATATTCCCGGGTCCACTGAAAAAGAAGCGCCGCGTTCGGATAGTACCCGAATTGCAAGAGTCAGGGATAAAGTTCTTCACAGTGACGGACTCTTTTTCACACTGATAAGATCAAGCGTGTCATCTCAGTTATGCGGCTGGGTTGATTTCCTCGTATCTTTTATTGTATTCTCTTTCATCGGTCTCTCTGCATGGTTGTCCACTGCAATCGGCGCGTTTGTGGGTGGAATACTTAACTGCATAATCAATTATCGCTTCACCTTTCATGCCTTTGGAGTTGACTGGCGTGTCGCACTTTCCAAGTTCGTTTTTGTATGGATGGGCTCGCTGCTTCTTAACAGCTTCGGCACTCAGGCTGTGTATTCTCTAATCAATAGCTGGGAGTGGGTGCATGAAATCAAAGGATTGTCAGATGACGGTATCTTTACCGCCGCCCGTCTTTTCGTGGCACTATCAGTCTCGGTATGCTGGAACTTTCTCATGCAGCGTCACTTTGTATTTAAGGAAACACGCATTGATGCTTACATAAGCCGTATTCTTGCCGCCATAGGCATAGGTAAAAATTCAATTTTAAGTCGGGATGACAAACAAAAAGAATGAATTTGGGGAGGACATATACCTCTTTGACGAATATCCGCATATAGAAGTGCGTCCGGATGTACTCAATATGCGCGACATTGTGGAGATTGCTCCTGTTGCCGCAAAATTTCCGCGTCTTGTTAAATGGCTGATGCATTATTTCAAAATAGATGAAGTGAACCGCATCCACTCTACATGGTGCAAGACTCCTGGACCGGAGTTTACCGAGCACCTGATCAAGGACGAGTTCAATATAGATCTCCGGGTTGAAGGTATGGATATTCTTGAAAGATTCAAGGAGGGTCCGTTTATCACTGTGAGTAATCATCCTTTTGGACATATAGACGGCATTGCTTTGATAAATATAGTCACCAAAGTACGTCCGGAGTATAAGGTGATGGTGAATATGATTCTCAACCATATCTCGGCAATGCGTCCCAACTTTATCGCGGTAGATCAGTCGGCATCAGCTGATCCGGAGAAACGCAAGGTCTCTGTTGCGGGTGTGCGCGAAGCTATTTCGATGCTCAAAGAGGGTAAACCGGTTGGATTCTTTCCCGCTGGGGCGATAGGAAAAACAGATAAGGATGGAATTATTGTAGATCGTCCGTGGCAGCCTGTTGTATTGCAAATAATCCAGAAAGCGAAAGTGCCTGTCATTCCTATTTATTTTCACGGTTCCAATTCAAAATACTTCAGTTTCCTCGGTCATCACAGTATTCCGCTGCGCACAGCCAATCTGGTTAAGGAGTTATTGAAAAAGGCAGATAAACCTATGAAAGTGACCGTCGGTGAACCGATATCAGTTGCAAGACAAGAAGAATTCGGCAAAAATTACGAGGCTCTCGGCTGGTATCTGCGTATGCAGACCTATGACCTCTCCGGTCGTCATATCACCACCGTGAGCGATTGACTTTTTATTATTTAAGTAATATCACTTATTATTGTATTATGAATAAAACAACAGTAAAACCAGCTGAGGGTAAACTCGGTGTTCTCGTTGTTGGACTTGGAGCTGTAACCTCTACTTTTATGACAGGTGTGCTCATGGCACGCAAGGGACTCGCCAAACCGGTGGGTTCCATGACTCAATATGATAAAATCCGTGTTGGTAAAGGCGCAGATAAGAAATATCTCAAATATGAGGATATTGTGCCGATGGCTAAACTTAATGATATTGTATTCGGTGCATGGGATGTATATCCCGCAAATGCTTACGAAAGCGCCTGTTATGCAGAAGTTCTTCAGTCCAAGGATATTGAGCCGGTAAAGGATGAGCTTGAGAAAATCGTTCCGATGAAAGCCGCTTTCGATCATAACTATGCAAAACGTCTTGACGGTGACAATATTATGATTGGCAAGACCCGTTGGGAAATGGTTGAACAGCTTCGCGAGGATATCCGCAAATTCAAGAAAGATAATAACCTTGACAGAATAGTGGTTCTCTGGGCTGCTTCTACAGAGGTCTATGTGCCCGTTGATGATGAAATTCATGGTTCTCTCGCGGCTCTTGAAGCAGCAATGAAGGACGATGATAAAGAGCATATCGCACCTTCAATGTGCTATGCTTATGCCGCTCTCAGTGAAGGCGCTCCCTTTATCATGGGCGCTCCAAACACTACAGTTGATATTCCCGCTATGTGGGAGCTCAGTGAAAAGACAAAAATGCCTATTTCCGGTAAGGATTTCAAAACCGGACAGACTCTTGTAAAGTCGGGCTTTGCTCCGATTATCGGTACACGCTGCCTCGGACTCAATGGTTGGTTCTCTACAAATATTCTCGGAAACCGCGATGGTCTGGTGCTTGATGAGCCGGCTAATTTCCGCACCAAGGAGGTATCAAAACTCTCAACCCTTGAAAGTATTCTCGTTCCGGAAAACCAGCCTGATCTCTACAATGCCAACTGCGGTGGAGCGGAAGATGGCGGACATCAGGGTTACTATCATAAAGTGCGTATCAATTACTATCCTCCCCGCAATGACAGCAAGGAGGGATGGGACAATATCGATATTTTCGGCTGGATGGGATATCCGATGCAGATTAAGATCAACTTCCTCTGCCGCGACTCTATCCTTGCTGCTCCGCTTTGCCTGGATCTCGTGCTTCTCAGCGACCTCGCTGCGCGTGCGGGCAGGTATGGCATCCAGCGTTTCCTAAGCTTCTTCCTCAAAAGTCCAATGCATGACTACACCAAGGGTGAGGTGCCTGTAAATCATCTCTTTCAGCAATATACCATGCTCAAAAACGCTATCCGTGAAATGGGTGGCTATGAGGCTGACGAAGAAATTGATTGAATGCTCTGATTTGGTCACATTAAATATATCATCAGTATTAAGATGAGATATGGTGTTGCCTCATATTTAATATTTTGCAAAGAAAGTACTATCTTTGCACGATAATTTCTACGGAGCAGTTCCTATATGCTTCAGTGTTCGCTTAAAACCATAAGAGTCATCAAAAATTAAAACGATAGCAAAACCGCAGAGGAAAAGGTATATGAAAAGCGTATTGGTTAGATTATTGATAGCTTTATGTCTCATACATTCTTTCTCGGCCGGAGCGGTAGATGTCGGCAATCTTAGGTATGACTTGAATGATAGTAATCTGACGGCGACTGTTTCCGGGTTGGTCGGTGGAAGTGGTGCTGCAAGCGGAAGTCTTGATATTCCCGAATATGTGGAATATATAGGTAAGAAATATTCAGTAACCGCAATAGGTGAGGACGCTTTCTCCGGTTACAGCCATTTCACAGGCAGTCTGACTATACCCAATTCGGTGACTGCTATAGGGAATAACGCCTTCTCCGGTTGCAGCCATTTTACAGGCTCTTTGATTATACCTAATTCGGTGACTACTATAGGTGATAACGCCTTCTCCCGTTGCAGTCGCTTATCGAATAACCTTATAATTGGAACTTCGGTAGTCACAATCGGGAAAGAGGCCTTCTCCGGTTGCAGTGGCTTCTCCGGCAATCTTAGTATTTCTGAATCTGTCACTACAATTGATGATGGTGCATTCGATGGATGCAATCACTTGTCGGGTAATCTGACTATTCCCAATTCCGTTATCCTAATAGGGGTTAGGGCATTTTACGGTTGCAGTGGTTTTAAGGGCAGTCTGGCAATTGGCAATTCAGTAACAACAATAGGGGTTGGAGGATTCGGTGGTTGCAGTGGCTTCACCGGTAGCTTGACGATTCCGGAGTCTGTGACTACGATCGGCAGTAGCGCCTTCTCCGGTTGCAGTGGTTTTACAGGTTGCCTGACAATTGGTAATTCGGTGGTTACAATAGGAGTTGGAGGATTCGGTGGTTGCAGTGGCTTCACCGGTAGCCTGACGATTCCGGAGTCTGTGACTACGATCGGCAGCAGTGCCTTCTCCGGATGCAGCGGCTTCACCGGTAGCCTGACGATTCCGGAATCTGTGACTACTATTGGGAGTAGTGCTTTCTCCGGTTGCACTGGTCTCACCGGTAGCCTGACGATTCCGAAGTCTGTGACCATAATTGAGGGGAGTACGTTTTACGGTTGCACCGGTTTCACCGGTAGTCTTATAATTCCGGACGCCGTGACTACAATAGGAGATTTCGCATTCGGATATTGCAGTGGTTTAACTGGTGGTCTGACAATACCGAATTCCGTTATCACGATAGGTAAGGATGCTTTCTATGGTTGTCGTGGTTTTGCGGGTAATCTGACTATTCCCAATTCCGTTACTACAATCGGAACGGAAGCATTTTACGGTTGCACCGGTTTTACGGGTAGCCTGACGGTACCCAATTCCGTTACTGAAATAGGGGCATATGCATTTGGTGGGTGCAATGGGTTTGCCGGAACCCTTGTTATGGGAGAATCCCTGCAGACAGTGGCAGGAAACGCGTTTTACGGTTGTTCCGGGCTGACATTGCTTAAATCATTAAATCCCATACCTCCCGAGATGATCCGGAGTAATGACGGTGTATTCGATTTGGGTGTTAGCTTTAATCTTCCACTATTTGTGCCGGATGAGAGTGTTGGGAAATATAAATCATCTAAAGGGTGGAAGAAATTTTATACAATACTTGGTTTTGGTAATAATCTTGTAGATAAATTGATTTATAAGATTATTCCCGGTGGAGGGGATGATGGGGGAGATGTGGTTAAAGTAGTTGACGGACATCCTGATCAGGATGGTATTCTGATAATACCTGAGGAAATTGTGATGGACGGGAAGAAGTATCCGGTGACTGAAATCGGCGATGAGGCTTTCAATGCCCGTACCGACATTAAGAAACTGATTATTCCAATATCGGTAGTTAAAATCGGCGATGAGGCTTTTTCAAACTGCACAAAACTTCATGAGGTTATAGCCGCCGATGACGTAAAGACTCTCAGTTGCGGTGATGATGCTTTCAAAGGTGTGCCGATTAAGACTCTATATCTCGGTAGAAACACCACCGGCAAACCGTTTGCCGGGAACAGTTCGTTGACCGACTTGACTTTTGGCAAGATGGTTTCTGCAATAGGCTCAGGTGATTTTGCCGGCTGCGGTTCCATCAGTAATATCACTGTTTTGAATCCGGTTTCGCCAACTTTGCCAGACGATGGATTTGAACAGAGCGTTTATAAAATCGCGAAATTGAGTCTGCCGGATGAAAAAATTGATGACTATAAAGCGGCTCCCGGCTGGAAATTATTCTTTTATATCCGTGGTATCGATGAAATTATGCCTGTAGCGGTTGTAATTGAAGTGACAGATACCGAACTAATCGAGGGGCAGACAACTACAGTGAGAGCCGTTATGACTCCGGAAAATGTGACTGACAAGACTGTGACATGGGGAACGAGCGATCCGAAAGTCGCAGATGTGAATGCAAGCGGTTTGGTAACAGCTGTCAAGCCCGGTATGGCTATTATTACCGCCACTTC
>CAMWYV010000030.1 GCA_947178565.1 uncultured Porphyromonadaceae bacterium
GATTAATATCAGTTTATAAAAAACGCCGCGCACGGGCAAATGCGGGTGCGCGGCAAAAAGGTTTATGTATGAAATGTGAGTTTATTTGGAGGGACCTCCAATAAGGTCGTTGCTTGATGCACTCCTGACTTTTTTGACCTGAGAATTAAGTTTACCGAATCGGTATGAAACGCTTAAAGAAACCGAACGATTGTTTGAAGTGACCGAATAGGACTCACTGTTGTAAGGCACATTGATCATATATGATGAATACTTGGATTTTCCGGGTCCGAAGGGATTGCTTACAGACAGTCTCAATGCCAGTCGGTTTTCCTTAAGCAGGGTTTTCTGGAGTGAAAGTCCGTGACCGATTTTTGATGCTCCGACAGCTTTGAAAATGCTGTAAAGTCCCGGATTACCGGAGTAGTATGACATATAAGCGGACAGGTTGACAGACCAGGGTAGTCTCTGTGTAAGTCGGAAGTATAGATTGGTGCTCCATCCGTTAGCACTATAGCCTTTGATTTCGTTTCCGAAAATATCTTTTCCGGGGCGTGGATTCGCATAGTTGGAATAACTTGTGCCTCCGTTTAGCATCAATGTGGTTTTCTTAGAAGCCTGCCACTGGATATATATGTTTCCGGAATAAGATTTGTTTCTTCCGCCGTTTGCAAATGTGTTGATGAGCACGTCACCATCAATATCCTTGATGTCAATGATTGCATTGTGGGCGAATGAATAACCAAAATTGGCATCTACACTAACTTTTCGGGTGAAAAAACTGTAATTGAAGTTGAGCGATTGATTGCGCACACTGCCGAGGTCCGGATTACCGTATGATATTGATTGGGGAGAACGGTTAACCATGGGGTTAAGGTATGTTATGCCGGGTCGGTTGATATATGTGCTGTATGTCAGACGCATTGAATTGTTTTGGTTAATCATGTATCCGATAGCCGCATTGGGAACCCAATCAGATAGATTGGAGTGGAATGCGGGCTGCGATTTGTCGGCGAACTCAGCCGCAAGGCGTGAGAATTCATATCTCAAACCCACTCTGAATCCGAATTTGGCAGTGTTGTAGAGATAGTCGAAATATGCCGCTCCAACCTGAGTGGTATGTGTAAAATCGGTGTGTACTCTATTGTCTGTGCCCACATATTCCTGATCCGCTTTGCTGTTGTTGTCGCGGTAGATATACTTGGCTCCTATATTAAGCGACTGCTTGTCGGTGAGCGGTCTTGTCCAGTCAAGCTGCACTATGTGTTCAAGAAATGTGGCGTCGGAAGTGGTGTGCACACCTGTGTAGTTGTATGGCATATTTCCGGTAATGTTTTCATAGTCGTTAAGCCATGTATAATTTCTTCCGTTTCCGCTAACGAGATATGATAGTATAATCTTTTCACCCTTTCGGCGTGTGAGTCTCTGATAGTTAAGGCTACCCCCGAGCCAGTGTGATCTGTCAGGTTTTATTAGTCCGTCTGCGGAATAGCTATAAATAAGAGTATTGTCCGGCGCAAAGAGTCCGAAATCAAACCATTGCATGGTTTTTTTGTTTGAGATATATGCGCTGAATTCGGCAGTGATAAGGTTTAACTTGTCAATATCATAGCTGGCTTCTATGCCAACGTTGGTGCCATTACTCGCGATTTTCGGTTCCGTGCGTTCATCCGTATTGTTGTCTGAATTATCAAAAGTACGATTAGTGGTATGAACCTGATGGTTGCTGCGTCGCGGGTAGGCAGAGAAGTTTGCGAAAGCCGAGAGGTTAACCTTGTCAATCTGTGTGGTTAGCCATGCATTAGGATTTGGAGTGTTCGAGCTGGAATTATATGAAAGTCCTACAGTTCCCAATATACCTTTGATAATGGTGTTTTCCATAGTTACAATATTGAGAATCATACCGACACCTTCTGCGTCTTCCCTTGCTCCGGGATCGGTGATTACTTCAATTTTCTTAATCATACTAGAGGGTAGTCCTTTGAAAATCTCCTTGGAATTGTTTGTGAACGCCCTGTTGACTCTTCCGTTCTTATAGATCTTGAAGTCTGTAGAACCTTTGATTTTGATTGTCCCGTCGGGGTCAACACTAACAAGAGGTACATTTCGGAGTGTTTCCTCAAGCATATTGGTTTTAGACATAGGATCGGCCTGTACATCGTAGGCAATTCGATCTATCTGCCGTGATATTAGCGGTTTGTTAGCCTCGACAACGACTTCCCCGAGCTCGTTGGCATCCTCCATGATTATCATGCAATGCGCGGCAGGGTTCCGGTCGGTGAGTTTGAATGACCATGATTCACTCTTTTTACCTGCACTTGACACCGATAGTTTGTAGCTACCCGGTTCGTTCAGTTGCTTGGTGAAATTTCCGTTATCCTCAGTAGTCAGAATTGTGATTGGCTTGATTGAATCGGGCATCTGAAAAATGCGAACAGTTACAAACGGTTCGGGAGTGCCGGTAGAATCTGTTACAGTGCCTTCTACTTTATAAGTCTGTGCATTGGTAGCAAAACAGACCGCAAGGAGAAGCATCGCGAGCATTGATTTTATTTTTACCATGGTAAGTAGTTTTGATAGTGTTATATGCATCTACATACTCTTTGAAAAACAAATTTACCCACAAGTTACAAGATTTTACCCCCCCCATTGATTTAACTATAATTAACTATTAGACTACCGCTTTGGGGAATCTTTCACATACGCTATCCACGACAGAATTCCAGACTTCGTCAGTGAAATCTTTATCAGCCGGTAGTGCCTTGAGGTCTTTACGGATAATGTCAAGGCGGTTTGAGGCAATCATGTGAAGGGTGTTGATGAAACGTTTTTCATCGCCGGCGGGGGTGAGCTTGCGGTCTAGCATTTCACAGACACACCGTTTGACAAAACTATAAATATGTTCTTGAGAGACAATTATAGCCACTTTCCGGCTCTGTACTACCAGCCGGGTAGGTAATTTGCCGGAAGAGAGATAGGATTCAGCGATCTTGTCCGGGGCGTAATGTTCCCCCGGCTCGGTATTTTGAGCTTTTTCAATTGCTTTCTGTTGCTTTTTTGCCAAGCGTTCTTCCTTGCGGCGCGTTTTTTCATCTATCTCATAGCGGATAAAGTCGAATGCCATGCGCGCCACGGGCTGCATCTCGATAACAGTACCGGTAGCAACATATTCGATAATACCGTCATAAACTTCAAGACGGATATCGTTGGAATAGGGTTTGAGAATCTCATGCCATTTGATGGCGAATGTGAATTTTTTCATAGTGATAAAAGTTATTTTGGTTGGTTTGTTGGCGCAAAGATAATGTGTGTTTTGTAAATATGCAAACTTGTTTAGGATCTTTTACGGCATCACCTCTCCGAGGCTTCATTTCTGTAGAGGCTTTTTGTCCCAAGCTGCGCTTCGCTTGGCCGGGGTTACTCACGGACTCGCTCCAGCGGAGCTTGTGTTTGGTGGTAATGTGCGCGTGGCGGCGGTGTGGTACCAGTATGTCCGGTAGGGGAATTATACCGGTTGACATCACACGTGATGTCCGTACTCTGTGCGAGGGGGACAGGGGATAAAAGGGAAGCGGCTGTGGGGAGACACAGCCGCTTCTATGTGATGAATGGATGGGTAATCTATTACTTATCTTCTTCTTTGGGATTCCAGTCACATTCGACAAATTCAAACTTGCCTTTGCCTACGACTTTGTAAACAATAGTGTAGGGTGTGGTTTTGCCATCATAGGCTGAGAAGTTGATTGTATATAGAATTTCGTCTATGCCCGGGATAACGTCTGCATCCGGGTGGAGCACGGAGAGTGCAGCGGGCATGGTCTCAGTTTCAAATCTGAGTTTCATGAGCGCTACAATCTGTTCGTCGGTCAATCCTTCGTAGCCTGCCGCATATTGTGTTTTTGCCGCAGATGCACGTATGTCAACATTGCCCTGATAAGCCGAGGTGCCTGAGTAGTACTCATTGTTGCCGTATGATGTTACGTATGTAGCACCGGTGGGCTGATCAATGTTTGCCTTAACCCAGTCAACGCAGGTCTGATAGTAGAGTGTGCTGATTTCGATACCTTTGCCGGCAGGAAGTGTGATTGTTACGTTGGGATCGTACATCCATTTGCCGTTGTTCTTTACGAACTGAGCGGTTTCGGTGACGATACCGTTGTTAAGAATCCATTCGGTGCCGTTGTAATTGTACTGGTCACAGCGGGTAACTGTTTCAGAGCCGTTGTAATAGTAATAAACTACGAATTGGCTGTCATCGGCAGCAGCGTAAGGGAATTTCTGCTTGAGGAATGCGGGGAGGAACTGAGCGGGGGATTCTCCTGAGAGATTGTCGTAGCGCTGATTCATACCCTGATAGTCGGCGTGGCTGAGCACCACCGCTCCTGCTGCAACCGCCCATTTTGAGCCGTTGAATGTGTAGAGCGCATTCTGATTTTCAGAAGCTACTGTGGCAGCTCGGCTGATTGCTACAGTTGTTGCAGCCGAGGCATCAGAACCGACCTTAGTAATTATGGTGTTCAGGTATTTGCCTTTGCTTGCGATAGCAACCACGTAACCTTCAAAAGTAACGGTTTCCTTATCTTTGAAGAGCGCTTTGGTATCAGCAGATACTCCATAGGGACTCACCTGAACAGTAGTACCGTCAAGTTTGATGTTGATATAGTTGCCTGATACAGCAACCTCACCGGTGAATTTTGCGTAGATAGGCCAGATTGGAGTGGTAGTCTTCGCAAGTTCATCAATCTCAGTAGCTGTGAGAGCTTTGGGAGCGGGGTATGTAACCTCCCGGCTTCCACTTACTTCAGGCTCACAACCCCTTGCAGTCTGGTAGCCATTGTTGTAGATATCGACAGTAGAGTTGATTATAACCTGGTCACCAATCTTGAGGTCGTTGTTGTTTGTAGGAGAATAGATGAACATTGTTCCTGCAGCGTCAGCAACAACGGGTCCCTGAGTAGAGGTTGCCACCACATAGCCATTGATAGTGATATCATCACCTTTAGCTGGTGCGCCGGTAAGAGAGCTTGATAGTGTGAATTCGGGTTCCTCGGGCTCCGGAGCAGCAGTGAATACAGGGTCGGTCTGCGCTGTCTGATAGTTGACAATCACATAGTCACCGGCTTCAGCATCGGGATATGCCTTAGAAAGAATTGCGGGAAGCTCTTTTTCAGCGGTGTGGGATGGAGCGAAAGCGGCAACATAGTCATTTTCGCTACCCCAAACCTCCTGATATTCATTGTCGCTGACAATGTATTTCGCAGCGGCTTCAATCTCGGCAACTTCAGCAGGGACACCAACTTCTGTATTGTAGGTAAGTTTGATGTATGAGCCGTTGCTGAGGGTGAAATATTGGAATTTGGGGTCTGAGAACAGAGCCGGCGCAAAGTCTTTTGCAGGAATCTGCTCACTGAAACAGAATTTGGTGCCCACAGCACTTAAAGCTGCTTGATTGCCTCCGGCAAGAGTTTTGTTCTCGGAGTTGCTTGCAATAAGTTTGTAGTCATATTCTGTGAGGGTGTACTCAATAGTCTGCACATCGGTGATTTCCGGCACTTCAAAGCCGTTGAGCTCGTTTTCGTTCCAAGAATTGTCATCGCAGCTGACTAATAGCGCGGGTAAGGCAATAAGCAAAGTCGCGCGGCTGATTTTATTAAAATAGAATTTCATTGTAGTCAAAGAATAGCTGGATTAGAAATTGATTTTGAGCTTAACGCTGTATGTGCGTCCGAATGTGTAGAATACACGGTTAGCGTTCATCCAAGTTCCTTCAACTCCGAGTGGTGTCCGTGCCTGAGTAACATAGTAGTAGTTAAGAAGATTGTTGACGTTACCATATAGTGTAGCGTTCACACCACCGAGATTGAAGTTGTAGCTGGCATTCATATCAAGCATATTGCCCCAGGGAATTCTCCAAGGTGTGCCAGGTTTAAGGACAGCACCATTTTTGAGATCTGAAGATGTAAGGTTGATGTCAGAGTAATTGCGGGCATATATAGTCCAGTCAGCTCCGATGCGGAAACCTTTGAAGGGTCTGAAAGTAGCGCCGAGTGCGGCTGTGGTCTGTGCCGAGCCGCTGACTTTAACACCTTTCTGCTCAAGAGTAGCGTGAAGATGGTCCGGTGCAAGAATACCGGAAGCTATTGTTCCGTCCAAATTGGAAAGCGGTGCTCCATTCTGGTTATAGAAGTAACCTGTTGCATTGCTGTCCCACTGCCAGTCACCAAGTGAGAACATAGCGTCAATGTCAAGCCACTTAAACGGTTTGTATTTAGCGTTAAGTTCGACACCCATGTGGCGTGCATCAACTCCAGACATAGCGAAATAATAGTAGTTGGAGCCATCTTTAGCAGTGTTCGGGTCAATCTGGTCACCTTTAGACATTGTACGATCCATCCACTTGGTATAGTATGCGTTAAGTTCAACAGCCAATTTGGGTGAATGAAATCCGTAACCAAATTCAAATGAACCAACTTTTTCGTTAAGTGCATCAGGGTTTGTTATATTACTTCTCTGAGAAGAAAGGAACACACCGTAGCTAAAGAAGGGCGCGCGAGAGATAAATCCACCATTTACAAAGATGTTATTGTGTGAGTCAATATTGTAGTTCACACCACCTTTAATTGTTCCACCAAGAAAGTTCTTTGTTTCTGAACGAGAGTGTTCTGCATCGTAATAATAGAAGTCTTTACGCCAGTAGGTGTTATTGTTCAGTGCGCCGGCGAGTACGAAATTCAGTTTACCACCGAGTATAGTATATTCACCTTGCGCATAAACGCCTTCCTGACATGTGAAACCGTCATAATTGCGGTTTACAACATCACCGACATGAAGTTTTTCATATACCCAATCCTTGTCGTTTCTGTTGTGGACTGCATTGTTGTAAGGCTGAACGTTGTTGCGGTTATAGTTGTCAATGTAATATTCACCACCGAAAAGGTCGGAAATTTCAGTTTTATGGTGACCGACATAGTATCTGAGGTCAAGACCGCCTGTGATATTGAGGCGATTACCGTTAGCGAAATCGATACGTTTTTTATAAGAAGAGATAAGACCGTATGTTTCGTGAGAATTGAGCTGCTTAGCGATAACCATATTGGAACCGGTTGTGGATGCAGCGTTCATGCGCTCAATAGCCGCATAGTCAAAATAGCCTTCAGGTGTGCGGAACTGCATATTGAGATTGCCATCGGTGGCTCCGTACCAGGAAGAGGAGTAGTTAACAGACGATCCGTCGGGATTATAGGCAGTTCGACCGAGTCCACTGCGACCACCACCTGATGTTATAGATGCATAGACAGATGTGGATAGGCTCTGTGTGTGGTCAATCTGCCAGATATGGTTAAGTGCGAGCTGTGGCTTATGGTAAAAGTTGTGGCTGGAGTTATAAACCTTACCGTTTGAGCGGAAACCATAAGTCGGGTTATAGCGATACGGGCTTTCACCCTGCATATAGTCACGGACAGATTGCCAACCTTCGATTGACAAACCGTTGTTAGAGTTTCGCTGGTCGTGCCACTGGGGTGAACCGAATCCTGTAAATCCAATCTGGTGGCTTTCGTTAATGCGCTTGGTGACATTGATAAACCAAGAGTAAGCCTCATATGCGGTACCTTGAATATAGCCTTCAGCCCATTTGCGAGCTCCAAGTACGGTAACAGCCCATCCGTTGTTCATCATGCCGGTAGAAAGTTTGACACCAATCTGGTTTAGACCGTCATTGCCCATGCCGTACCACACGCTACCTCCACGCTTAACGTCGATTGTGCGGGTGGTGATGTTGATGGTACCTCCGATTGAGGGGGTAGAAACGATAGTAGCACCGAGTCCGCGCTGTGTTTGTATGCTTGAAGCAACGTCAGCGAGGTTTGTCCAGTTACTCATATAAACTCCACCCCATTCCATGTCATTAACCGGAATACCATTGATAAGCATGGCAACGTTTTCGCTCTGGAATCCACGCATACGTGTCTTGGCGTCGCCGAAACCACCGCCTTCGCTACGTGTGTAAACGCCCGGGGTCGTTTTGAGGACTTCGAGGAGTTCCTGATTGCCGAGCTTGTAGTCGATAGCATCTGATGAAATTGTTGACATAGCTACCGGAGTTTCACGAGTCTTACCGATAGACTGTGTAACGACCACGTCGGCGAGTGTAGTACCTTCGACTTCCATCTGAATGGTGCCCATGTTAGCAGCAGGCGCCTTTTCGATGGTCTTGTAGCCGATAAATGTGATTTTGATTGTTTTGGCGGTAGAAGGCACACTAAGTGTGAATTTGCCGTCAAGATCGGTAGCTGTGGCGATAGCAGTGCCGGGAACGGAGACAGTAGCTCCTGGCATCGGCTCATTTAGTTCATCAACCACAACTCCTGTGCATTTGATGTCGGCAGCGACAGCCGCCATGCAGGCGAGCCATATCATGCCGGCAAAGAGAATAAGTCTCTTCATAATTTAGCAGGATAAAATGAATATGATTGGTTAAAAAATTTTTGCAAAGGTAGTGGTATTTTTTGGGAATT
>CAMWYV010000031.1 GCA_947178565.1 uncultured Porphyromonadaceae bacterium
GCAGGATATCAGTTCAGTGATATAAGTGTCGAGAACTTGTATTCGGGAGCATTATCATTGGTGATTGCATTTCCTGTCATCAAGTCAAATGCGATTTTAACCCGGTGGCTATCAGCCGGATTCACACCTGAGTAAATCACCTTGCCGTCAACAAATTCATATCTATATTGATCCATATACGACGGAATTTCTTCGCTAAATTTGACAAATCCGGTTTCCAGAGAGCCGGGATGGAACCAGAATGCACCTAACTGACCTTCAAGCTCAGTAATGACCCAATAACGGTTGTCATAATTTATTGATTTGTTAAAATCTATCATTTCAGGCGTTTCAGCAACCCATTTCCATTCCTTGGTCTCAGGATTGAGAACCGTAACCCAATATACATAGTAGCCGAGGGAGGAGATGGTCTTACCGGAGGTAAGAATATATTGCGGTGTAGCCATTGCCGAGTTTATCCAATAGCCGTAATCAGTTCTGATTTCATTTTTGATATTGATTGTTTCTGACGCATCAATAGCGGCACTTCCGGGAGTGGCACCTATCGAAATCTTATTGCAGATAGCTAATTCGATAAATGGATAGGATGGAGAAACAATACCTCCATTCCCTGCGCCACATATTGAATAGAATTGTCCACGGAAATTTACTATACAACAACTTATATCTGGTGACTTATCATATTTTAGCCCTTCAACTATATCGCTATAATCTCTAATAAAAGGAAAATCATCGAAATTCCACTCGACTTTCTGAAATCCCGAGTTCTGCCATGCAAATACAGCATTCCTATAGTAGCTAGGAATATCACGATTAACCGGTCCACAAATAATTCCTTTGGAATCAACGGCGTACGGGGCTAATATCTCTATATCTGCCGTTACCTGCTCGATAGTTGCCGGTTCGGTTTTAAAATTGAACTTATAAATATTGTCTATTATATAATGATGATTATCACGTTCCCAACAGTCCCCATAATATAAAGTCCCGTTATTGTCCTGATAGAATAATTGCCACCCTCCACGTGATGCGCTAAAATCAACACCGGTAACATTCCGGTCGAGATTCCACATCTTGCCATCAGATTTCCTGACTAATATCTTACTTGGTAATTCGTAGATATACTCACCGTTTTTATCCTCAAACCCACAGTCGTCGAAGAATAAAAAATCATCACCGGCATTTGCTATATCAGCATGTCTCATTCTCACCTCAGCTTCATGATTTGTCTGGTTGCCATCCTCATCTTCCGTAAAATAAACGGCTACCGCTGAAATATTGCCGTTGGCGTCAATTTTATACAGACCGGAGGAGATGGCGTATCCACGGGAATTATCGTCACCATCAATAATGCCCACAGCTTTAGCTCCGGCAATGTCCATTCTTGAAGGTCTCATTTTTCCATAGTCGGGACCATTGTCACAACTGTTCATGACCATCACACCGATGATAACAGCCACAATTTTCAATAAATTTTTAACCATTTTCATTTCCTTCATTTGTTTAAGGGTTAATAATTTGTTTGACTTTACATAGGATTTCAAGCCCCATAATGAATCCACGCAAATCCTTTTCTTCATCGGTTACCTGACCTTTTTCAAACTCGAACCAGAAAAAATGCTCATTACAGGTAAGATCTGAATAAATCTCGTTGTAATGAGTATGATATCTTACGGCTCCAATTAAGATATCACATCCGTTTTCCTCTCCGAACTGTCTTGCTTCAAGGATAAGTTGCTTTGAATCGCCGGCAGAATAGATGCCAATTTTATAGCCGTTTACTACAAGAATAGCTTTAAAATCTCCCCAAGGGAATCGTTCGTAGCGCTCAACAATCGCCCCCAAACTCTTCAGTGCGCAATACACACGTTTGCATACAGTGGATTTTCCTGCGTCTTGCTCGCCATAGATCAATAAAATCTTCATAGAAATTCTTTGTGCCGCGGTCTTCCCCTCGTTGGCGTTTTATATAAATAAAAAAGCGTAGGAATCTGTATCGGTTGCCGTCCTTCTGTTAGAGGCTTCTCGCATTGCCTAATCGAAGTTGGACGGCAACGCAGAAGCCCACGCAATTATATGCAATATATGACGGACTCCGGCGGACATGATGCATCATGTCCTTACAGGAGTTGCCGATATCTTACATATCCACGGGCATCTACCGTTGCTCAACCCTTGACTTCGATTTGAAATTTTGCGAGAATTTCTAACAATCAAGAATCAGCGCGGATAAACGCTTTCTATGTATTTTCATACATCCCGCCCACTATCCCCGGACCGGGGCTTCCGAACGGTCTGCGATGCAAAAATAGCGATTTCCCATAAACTGACAAAAAATCACAGCCATATACACGCAGCAAGGTCGTCAGCGTCCGTAAAGACTCTGACGACCTTGTAAATATATGTATTTAAAAAACTTACGGGGAAGTTATTCGGCGGGGAGTTCCTCGCGCTTGCCGGCGGGATTTACCGCGGAGATTTCCAGGATGGTGCTGACAGAGGATGCCACCAGCGAGATTCCGGTAATTAGCGACACAATGGAGTTCATTGTGCGCACGTTCGTGCATACAATCACCACTCCGGCTATTATCATCAGCACGGGAATGATATAGAACCAGCCGGGCAACACATACGGGCGACTCCAGAAGCCCACAAAAATTATATGGAATATTCCGTAAAGTATCAGGATTCCGCCGAAGATATAGGCGAGCAGACCGACAAAAAATCCGGGCGAAACCGCCATCCATATTCCGAGGGCAAGCGCTCCCACACTTGCTATGATGGTGGAAGTAGCCGCGGAGTGATCCACTTTCTCTTTTTCTTTATTCCCTTTACGCACAAGCGCGGAGATAAGGCTGTACAGTCCCGGGATAATGAACATTACTCCCACAGCCACAATAAACCAGTCGAGCAGATTGGCTTCCTTGTGCCACACTATCAGAAGAATACCTACAATCATCACTATGATTGCAGTGAGCCAGTTGTTTGCTTTCATCGCAGTATGTTTTATCTATATACTTATTACAACCGCAACGGCTCAATTGTTCTGCAGCGGCGGCAGGTTATACGAGCATAGACGCCACGCGGCGTACGGCGGCTATGAATCTGTCACATTCCTCAACAGTGTTGTAGATAGCGAACGAGGCTCTCACCGTGCCGGTGATTCCGAGAGTATCCATCAGCGGCTGGGCGCAGTGGTGACCTGTACGCACCGCGATACCGAGCTTGTCGAGAAGCATTCCGGTGTCGTAAGGGTGCGATTCTCCGATGAGAAATGAAATCACTCCGCTCTTGTGAGGCGCGTCACCGTAAATTTTCAGTCCGGGAATTTCAAGCAGCTTCGGTGTGGCATAATTCAGCAGAGCCTCCTCGTGCGCTCCGATAGCCTCTATCCCTATATTTTTCACAAAAGCTATCGCTTCGGCAAACGCGGCGATACCCACAAAATCGGGAGTTCCCGCCTCGAATTTAAAGGGCAGTCCCGCAAAAACGGTTTTTTGAAACGACACCTTCTTAATCATCTCTCCACCACCCTGATAAGGGGGCATTTTTTCAAGAAGCGCCTCCTTGCCATAGAGCACACCCACACCGGTGGGACCATACATTTTGTGTGAGGAGAACACATAAAAATCCGCATCCAGATCTCGCACGTTCACCGGCAGATGGGCAATCGCCTGCGCCCCGTCGATAAGTGCGACAGCGCCGTGACGGTGAGCCTCTTCAATTATCTCCCTGACGGGATTTATCGTGCCGAGCACATTGCTCACGTGGGTGACGGCGACAATCTTTGTCTTAGGGGTGAATAGATTACGATATGACTCCATGTCGAGCTCACTGCGGTCGTTCATCGGAATCACCTTTATCTTAAGCCACTTCTTGACGGCTATAAGCTGCCAGGGCACGATGTCGGAGTGATGCTCCATCACGGAAAGGATTATCTCGTCTCCCTCTTCGAGGAGCTGACCGTAGCTCGCGGCGACAAGGTTGATAGACTCGGTGGTGCCGCGCGTGAAGATTATTTCCTCTTTCTTCTCCGCTCCTATAAATCCGGCAACCGTTTCTCTTGTGCGTTCAAGCATGGCGGTAGCCTCCTGCGAGAGCGCGTGCACTCCGCGGTGAACATTCGCCTTGTGGTTGTAGTACATATCGGTAATGGCATCAACAACCACGCGTGGAGTCTGTGTGGTGGCGGTATTGTCAAGATATATAAGCGGCTTGTCATATACCTGGCGCCCGAGTATCGGGAACTCCTCTCTGATCTTATTTATGTCAAAAGCGTTAATCTCTTCCATCTTCATCAACTTTATGGCATGTCGCCTTGCATTCACCGCACATCGCTTCCGCTCCCGCCAGCCGTTTCTCGACCAGATGCTTCAGCCTGTCGCGCAGACTTTCCATTCTCACCGTATCTATAACATCGGTCATAAACGCCTGCATGAGCATATTTTTCGCTTCCTGCTCAGGTATGCCTCTGGTGCGCATATAAAACAGGGATTCCTTGTCAAGCTGACCGGTTGTTGCTCCATGCGAGCACTTGACATCGTCATTGTATATCTCGAGCTGCGGGCGGGTGTGCATCTTCGCCGTCGGCGAGGCAAGCACGTTCTTATTGCTCTGGTATGCTTCGGTGAATGGAGCCTTGGGAGTGACGAGGATACTCCCCTCGAATGCTCCGGTAGCGTTATCGTCAAGCACATATTTGAAAAGCTGCCGGCTGCCGCAGTGCGGAGCGAGATGACGCACCACGCTGCTGTTGTCGGTATGCATCGTGCCTGTGCCGATAGCCATTCCGGCGAGAGTGGTGTCACACCCCTCCCCGTCTATATCTATCGAGTAGTCGTTTCTGGTCTTGCCGCAGGTGAGGGTCATGCCATTGACAAGCAGATTGCTCCCCTTGCTCTGACGGGCGAAGAGCGACGACACGCGGGAGGTGCTCTCCGATGACTCCTCTATATCGTAGTATTCAAAGCGCGCATCCGCTCCAAGCGCTATCTCTATCACCTGGGAGCTCAGACACTCTTTTGCCGCGGGCTGTGTGTGGTCACACACAAGCAACTGAGCGGAAGCGCCTCTGCCGAGAACTATCAGCATGCGGCGCACACCGAGCACCGGCGCCGGAGTGGAGAAGATGTTCACGAGCTGAAGGGGCTGCTCCAACGTCACTCCATCCGGCACATAGATCACCACACCGTCCTGGGCGAGGAGGGTGTTCAGCGCAACCTCCGGTCGTGTAAGTGTTGCAAGCGTGCCGTAATACGCGTCAAAAATATGGGGAATCTCCTGCGCGGCTGTGCGCATGGAGGCGAAAACCACCCCTTCGGGGAGTCTCTGCAATCCTTTGGTCGGATAAAATGTGTCGTTGACGCACACCCCGAGGAGAGTGCTCATATTAGGCACATCGCATCTGAAACTTGCGGCGAGGTCAGCCGACACAGCCACTCTGTTGACATTCACACCGAAATCGGGAGCAAACATCTCTTCAAGCGATGTTTTCTCATAGCCCTCCGCGCCTTTTTCCGGCAGCGCGTTATGCCCGATCGCTTCCAGAGCGCGTTTGCGCAGGCTGTTCATCGCCTCCGGTGCATCCTGCTCAAAGGCGGCGCGATGGCGCAGATACAGGTCGATATACTGGTCTATGCTTCCCATTACTTATTATCTACTTCTTCTTTAATCCAGTCATAGCCCTTCTCTTCAAGCTCAAGAGCAAGCTCCGGTCCTCCGGTCTTAACGATTCTGCCTTTATAGAGCACATGAACGAAATCGGGCTTGATATAGTCGAGCAGACGCTGATAGTGTGTGATTACTATGGTAGCGTTATCAGAGGTCTTGAGCAGATTGACGCCGCCCGCCACAATGCGGAGAGCATCGATATCGAGACCGGAATCGGTTTCGTCAAGAATGCTCAGACGCGGCTCGAGCATAGCCATCTGGAATATCTCGTTTCTCTTTTTCTCGCCTCCGGAAAAGCCTTCGTTCACGGAGCGGCTCGCGAGTTTGTTGTCAAGCTCCACAATCTCTCTTTTCTGACGCATCAGCTTGAGAAATTCTGTGGCGCTGAGCGGCTCCTCGTTCAAATATTTGCGCTTGGCGTTGAGGGCGGCTCTCATGAAGTTGACCATCGACACTCCGGGAATCTCCACAGGATACTGGAATGAGAGGAAAAGCCCTTCGTGGGAGCGATCCTCAGGCGAAAGAGCGAGAAGGTCAACGCCGTGAAAATCCACCTTGCCGCCATCCACCGTAAATGCGGGGTTACCGGCAAGCACTTCGCTGAGAGTGCTTTTGCCGGAGCCGTTGGGTCCCATTATCGCATGAACCTCGCCGGGACGCACTGTCAGATTTATTCCCTTCAGTATCTGTTTACCGTCAATTGATGCCTTGAGGTCATCAACCCGGAGCAATATGTCTTCTTTCATCTTTATATTCGGGTATATTTTGTTCTGTTTTTACTATCCAACACTTCCTTCAAGCGAAATCTGGAGAAGTTTCTGCGCCTCCACCGCAAATTCCATAGGGAGCTTGTTCATCACCTCGCGCGCATAGCCGTTGACTATCAGCCCGACAGCCTCTTCGGTGGGAATACCCCGCTGATTGCAGTAGAAGAGCTGTTCCTCGCTGATTTTCGAGGTAGTAGCCTCATGCTCCACCACGGCGGTGTCGTTCATCACATCTATATATGGAAAAGTGTGTGCGCCGCAGGTAGAACTCAGCAACAGGCTGTCGCACTGGGTATAGTTTCTGCAGCCTTCGGCTTTGGCGGCAACCTTCACCAGTCCGCGATACGAGTTCTGGCTGTGACCGGCGGAGATGCCTTTGCTCACGATAGTGCTTCGGGTATTCTTGCCGATATGAATCATCTTGGTGCCGGTGTCTGCCTGCTGATAGTTATTTGTCACCGCTACCGAGTAAAACTCACCCACGCTCTCGTCGCCGGCGAGAATACATCCGGGATATTTCCAGGTGATAGCCGATCCGGTTTCCACCTGAGTCCATGATAGTTTGGATTTATAGCCGCGGCAGATTCCGCGTTTGGTCACGAAGTTGTATATGCCGCCTTTGCCGTCCTTGTCTCCGGCATACCAGTTCTGCACGGTCGAGTATTTCACTTCCGCCCTGTCCTCTACCACAATCTCCACTATCGCCGCATGGAGCTGGTTTTCATCACGCATGGGAGCGGTGCAGCCTTCGAGGTAGCTGACGTATGAGTCATCGTCGGCAACAATGAGTGTGCGCTCGAACTGCCCGGTGCCTCCGGCATTGATGCGGAAGTATGTGGAGAGCTCCATCGGACAACGCACTCCTTTTGGAATATAGACGAATGAGCCGTCGGAGAACACCGCGCTATTCAGCGCAGCAAAGAAGTTGTCGCGGTAGCTCACCACGCTTCCGAGATAGCGCTTCACCAGATCGGGATAGTCCTTGACAGCTTCTGAAATGGAGCAGAATATCACTCCCATCTCAGCGAGTTTTTCACGATGGGTCGTCTTTACGCTGACTGAATCCATAACCGCATCGACAGCCATGCCCGCGAGGGCTTTCTGCTCTTCAAGTGGAATGCCGAGCTTATTGAAGGTGTCGATGAGCTGGGGATCCACCTCGTCCAAGCTCTTGGGTGAGTCAGCATTGGTTTTCGGCGCGGCATAGTAGCTGATCGCCTGATAATCTATGTCGGGAATATCAAGATGCGCCCATCTCGGCATTTCGAGAGTGAGCCAGTAACGATATGCTTTGAGCCTGAATTCAAGAAGCCAATCCGGCTCACCTTTTTTGGCGGAGATGAATCTGACGACATCCTCGCTGAGACCTCTCTCCAATATTTCGGTGGGGATATCCGAAGTGAATCCGTATTTATATTCTCCCCCGGTAACATCACCGAGAATGTCCGGAGCCTTTTTACTGTCTGTTTCCTTGTCCTTATCTTTATCCATAACAGATGCTTGTATAAGTTAGAACAATGTTAGGTCGGTATTGGTTGCCATATCCTTCAATGCTCCCAGAATCGCGGGTGCGAGTTCCATCACCGTGCCCACCAGTCTGCCTGACGAGAAGATGCCGCTGCCTGGCGATATGATTTTCCAGAGGTTTAGCAGCAGACTCACCACAATGAACCATTTGAGCGGCATAAACGCGGCTCCCGCTACGCGGTCGAGGATGCTGAGCTTCACGGCATAAGTGGCTTTTCTCAGAAATCCGGCAATGAGCCACACGCCGAGCCATACCACGGCAAAGAGGAGCCCGTAGCCGAGCACCTGCGCCGAATAAACGGTTATTGAGGAAGCGGCTGGATCATCCGCGCCTAAAAAACGGGCTACCACAGATGCCGCGAGCGGACCCGCCACACGACAGGCAATAACGCCTGCCGCAATCGCCACCACCGATGCAAGCTGCCTGATAGCTCCTTTGCGGTAGCCGAGCACAGCTCCTCCGGCAAGGATAATAATGAATATGATGTCCAATATACC
>CAMWYV010000032.1 GCA_947178565.1 uncultured Porphyromonadaceae bacterium
GCCTTGACACAGTTGAACTCATCATGGAGTTTGAAAAAGAATTCGGTATCACAATTCCCGACGAAGAAGCTCAGAAAATCGCTACTGTTGCTGACGCTATCGCTTTCATCGAAGCTGCCAACAACTAATTTCCGATACCTCAAAAACCGGCATTCCGGCTTTGAAAGAGTCGGTATGTCGGCTTCCTTTTATTATTAACAACCGACTTTTTATTCACCCTACACAATAGAATGGAATTAAAGAGAGTAGTAGTGACCGGGCTCGGCGCTATAACACCCCTCGGCAATGATGTGCCCGCCACATGGGCGGCAGCTGTTGAAGGCAAGAGCGGAGCCGGACCTATCACACATTTTGACGCCTCAAAGTTCAAGACACAGTTTGCTTGCGAAGTGAAGGGCTTTAATGCCGCTGATCATATCGACCGCAAAAAGCTGCGTCAGCTTGACCTTTATGCTCAGTATGCACTTGTTGCTGCCCGTCAGGCAGTGGAAGACAGCAAACTCGAGGAGGCACCCAACCTCAACCGCGACAGAGTGGGAGTGATTGTTGCAGCCGGAATCGGAGGTCTGCACACTTTTGAGGAGGAAGCCGGCTACTATGCCCTCAATGAGGCTAATGGCCCAAAATACAATCCTTTCTTCATTCCTAAGATGATCGCCGACATTGCCAGCGGTCACATCTCTATGGAATACGGCTACCACGGACCCAACTATGGTGTGGTTTCTGCCTGTGCTTCTTCAAACAATGCAATTATTGACGCATTCAACCTTATCCGCCTCGGAAAAGCTGACGCATTCATAACCGGTGGTGCGGAAGCTGCTATCTTCCCCGCAGGTGTAGGTGGTTTCAACTCAATGCATGCACTCTCTACCAGAAACGATAGCCCCGAAACAGCATCTCGCCCATTCAGCAAGAGCCGTGACGGGTTCGTGATGGGCGAAGGTAGCGCGGTGCTTATTCTTGAAGAACTCGAGCACGCTAAGGCGAGAGGAGCAAAAATCTATGCGGAAGTTGCAGGGGGAGGCATGAGCGCGGACGCTTACCACCTCACCGCCACTCATCCCGACGGTCTTGGAGCAAAACTATCTATGCAGGCTGCCCTTGACGATGCCGGAATGAAACCCGCCGACATAGACTATATAAATGTTCACGGCACTTCAACACCTGTTGGAGATGTCAGCGAAATCAAAGCTATTGTCGAGCTATTCGGTGATGCCGCTTACAAGCTGAATATAAGCTCCACCAAGTCTATGACCGGACACCTTCTCGGTGCTACCGGTGCTATGGAGGCGCTATTTAGCATCAAAGCTGTTGAAGAAGGTATCATACCTCCCACTATCAACCATGAAGAGGGAGACGAAGATGAGAATATCGACTATTCTCTCAACTTCACTTTCAATAAAGCTCAGAAACGCGATGTCAGAGCTGCGCTCAGCAACGCTTTCGGATTCGGCGGTCACAACGCCACTGTGATTGTGAAGAAGTACGAAGAATAATAGGATATAATATTTTTACAGCGGAGCTTGAGGCGCATACCGCCACAGGCTCCGCCTTTCTTTTCTCATTCTTTACAGGCATGAAATTCAGCGAAAAACTAACTTACCGGACACTCAATGCCATATGCGGTGCCCTTTCATTGCTGCCGCTGCGCCTACTCTACATCTTATCAGACACACTTGCTTTTCTTGCGCAATATATAATCAAGTATCGTGTTAGAATTGTGATGTCAAATCTCGCATCATCTTTCCCTACCAAAAGCGAGAAGGAACTAAAATCCATTGCCCGGAAGTTCTATCTTTTTTTATGCGACTATTTTGTCGAGACGATAAAACTCTATTCCATGTCGCCAAAATATATACGCGAACATCTCACTGTGGATGGAATAGAATTGGTGGACAACGCTATGAAAAACGGACGCAATTGCTCGCTGATGCTCGGACACTACTGTAACTGGGAGTGGATCAGTTCATTGCCTATATTCCTTGCCGGCTATGGAGTCCCAATTCAGGTGTATCACCCGCTCAGAAATGCAGGTTCCGACAAGTTTTTCGACAAATTGCGCACACGCTTCCATGCAGAGAATGTGGCACAACTCGATATATTTAAGACCCTCATGAGATATCGCCGCCAAGGCACCCCTACAATTGTGGGCTACATCGCCGACCAGGTACCGAGCATGAATATTCACCTGTTTGTTGATTTCCTAAATCACGATACCCCGGTATTCACAGGACCGGAACGCATTTCAAGGATACTTGATGCCGACGTTTATTACGGGCACATGACCCGCCCGAAGCGAGGATATTACCACCTCAAGATAATACCGGTTACTGAAAAAATTAAGGATACCCCCACTTTTGAACCTACTAAAGAATACTTCAGGCTTTTGGAAGAAAACATCAGGGAAGCGCCTCAATACTGGCTTTGGAGCCACCGCCGATGGAAACGCACCCGCGAAAGATTCAACGAACTGTTTGGCGACAAAGCTGAGGAACAGCTATCCCACCTCTAAGCTTGCAGCAGAGTGTGCATCTTACCTCCGGCTTGAGCGGCACGAAGTGAGAAATTACCGTCATACATGCCGCCGCATTTTATCTGATAAACACTGCTTGCCCCTGCTATAAGGAGAAAATCTACAATTGTCTTGGTGTGGTCACACTCACTCTTTATATCCACATGGGCTATTTCACCCTCCGGAATGTAAATGTATTCAAGTTTTTTGCAACTGTCAAGAAAGCGCTGGCTGTCTGAGGTTAAAAGAATCTTGACATCGGGATTCTCCGAATGAAGGCGCTCTACTATACCGCGACACTCCTCTATCAACTCTTCTTGTTCCTCTGCTGAGAGTACTCTCTTATTCTTGGGCTCTTTGAAATCGCCCAGCAGCTCAAGAAAGCGGGTGGATATGGATATATAGCCTACATCAAGTTCCGATTTACACCTATCTACTATCGCGGATATCCGTTCACTCGGCATGAAAAGCTCGTTGAAGTACTCCCCGAACTTATCTTCCCCGAAACTGAAATTAGAGTAAAGGTGGTATTGGATATATCGGTCATCCAACAGATACTTGTTGATAAGTTTTAACTGAAACTTTCTCTCCATAGCCGTCATTGCACCGGAAGACTTAAAAAAGAGAGGTTTCGCCTGATAGGAATTATATGTCAGCTCACCCGGCTTCAGAGTCCAGTCGTATCGGTTGGGCACAAGATAGTCTTCCAATCTGAACGGAGAGGTGAAGTTTATTGCGAACCGCAGTCCGTGCTCCCTGCAGAAACCGTAGTACGACACATAGCTGCGAAGGCGGTCGGCAAGTCCTCCGTGAAGCATTCTGCCGTCTGCCATACATACAGCCATCCGGTCGCTGCTTGTCGATTTTGTCGCATCCCCACTATAGTGGCGCTTGAGGTGTTTTCTCACCATACGCTTCCATTGATAATTGCGTACAAACACATTTTTCAGGAATCTGCGTACCTGCTCAAAACCGTTATGTTGCTTCATTATAGATTTGTTTTATACAAAGGTAGATAAAAAACGTGTTTTTTCCTTACCTTTGTTCTATTGACCACGATTAATCATATATATCATCTGTCTGGATATGGCTAAACCGGATAATCAGCATAAAGTTATTGTATCGCTCACTTCCTTCCCCGCGGCGATTGATTATGCTTACGGAGCTATCAGATCTATGCTCGCAGGCTCGCAGCTACCTGATAAGATTGTGCTCTATCTCACATTCGCGCAGTTCGGTAAGGAAGGTATTCCCCGGAAACTCACTGAACTTGCTGAAACTAATCCAATCTTTGAAATCCGCGATTATTCTCGCGACATAAGGTCATATCGCAAGCTTGTTCCAGCGCTCACAGACTTTCCGGAGGCAATCATTATTACCGTTGACGATGATGTGGCGTACTCACCTAACCTGGTACGGGATATGCTTGAAGTGCATCACCGGTTTCCGGAATATATTCTCGCAAACAGAGCTAAAAGAATTGAACCTGGAAAACCATACCGAAAATGGCACAAGTTCCGGTGGTACAATTTCCTGTTCAAACGTTACTATCCCGGATATGACATTCTTCAAACCGGAGTGGGAGGAGTGCTTTATCCACCTCATTCCCTCAAAGCGGATATGATAGATGAAAGACTCTTCACTGACTATGCCCCTACTGCCGATGATATTTGGTTTTGGGCGGCGGCTACCGCTAACGGCACAAAACTGATGCCGGTGCCATTCGGCAAGAATAAACCCAAAGGTCTCGGCAAACCTAAATCACTCTCACTGAAATCTGTAAATTTCAAATCCGGCACAGACAGAAACTCGGAGGCACTCAAAAAAATCATCAATGACTTTCCCGAGATTAAAGAACGACTCTACAATGAAAAATAATCAGCAACACACTTTCCCTATTGACTTGGTTTACCTCTGGGTAAACGGTAATGACCCTCAGTGGCAAGCGAAAAGAAATGAGTTTATTGGAAAAACTCAGGAAAAATCTGCCGTAAATTGCGACGGACGATATGCCGATAATGACGAACTCAAGTATAGCCTCCGTTCTGTTGAAAAACACGCTCCGTGGATTAGGAAAATCTTCATTGTCACAGATAATCAGGTTCCTCAGTGGCTTGACACATCTAATCCAAGAATTCAGATTGTCGATCATAAGGATATTATGCCGCCACAGTCGCTCCCGTCATTCAACTCCACTGCTATTGAGCATCATATATGCAGAATACCGGGATTGTCGGAACATTTCCTATATGCCAACGATGATATGTATCTTAACCGCCCGGTTACTCCGTCAACTTTTTTTGGATCTGACGGCTACCCCATTATCAGAGTAAATCGCCGACCGTTCAGAAAGCTCCTGCTCAAGCTAAGGGAAAAGATTCTGCACAAAAAGATGAGCTACTATAATCGGGTGGTACAGAATGCGGCAGAACTTGTTGAAAAGCATTACAATAAATATTTCGGGGCAAAAGAACATCATAACATTGATGCCTATCTGAAAAGTATCTGCCTGAAAGCTGAAGAACTATTTTCAGAAGAGATTGGTCTTACTATCGTAAATCATGTTCGCACTCCAAATGATATCGAGCGGAGTCTTTACAACTATGTAGCTATGGCTGAACACAAAGCACATGTCAAATATGTGAGCCAGAAAACTTCGCTGAGAATCCATATTCAGAATCCGGAGCATTATAAAAAACTTGAAAGCTATAATCCGATATTCTTCTGCATGAATGACTCGGAATATGCTCATGACCAAGACCGACACAAAGCCGCTCGGTTCCTTCGTGAACGCTTCTCTGATAAGTCACAATTTGAAAAATAATCAATCAACCTCATCATTGAGGTCATACTTGTAAAAGTATTCGTCCGGAACGGTGCGCTGAGTGCCGCTCGCTCTTCCGCGGTTCTGCTTTTCAATGAATTCCTCGCGTGAGCGCACTGCATAGTGATTTATTTTTATCACATCCTGCTGAGGTTCACGCTCACGAAAATTTCTCGTTATAGCATCTCCATGAGAATCAACTGCTTTACCGTTAATTCTCGCTACCTCATGGCAACCGATCATTGAATACACCCGCCGAGGATTAACTATGCTCTTAACATGCCTGTTTAGTTTATGATTTCTTTTAGAATGGTGCTTGAAACGCTCCATAACCGGACAATCGCTTTTTTCAACAGCTCCACCGCTACCGTAAATAAGCCAGTTGATTTCCACTCCCGGAGCATCTTCGTGTTTCTTTAGAAATTCAGGCACACTCCGGTCTGCAACAGGAACTATAAATTCATCAAGGTCGATAAACGCAATCCACCTCGCGTCAAACCTGTACCTGACAAGGCAGTCATCATAAGCGGCGAGCTGCATTCTGTATCCAGGAAAACTGATATAGTCAACAATACCCTTCTCTATATAAGGTTTCAGAACCTCAGCCGTATTGTCATCGCTGCCATTGTCATAAATGTAGAATTTTTCCACTCCAACACTCAAATGCCAGTCGATCCACTCCTTGAAATATGGTCCCTCATTCTTTGCTATGGCGCATACGGCAAGGTAGTATTCAGGCTCACTTTTATCCCTTTTTATTTTCCTTTTAAGACGGAAAGCATTAATAATTCCATAGCGCAAAATACCGCGCCAGCGGTTTCGCGCCATTTTATTTGGAATCAGTCCCGCTATTATCTCTGCTGCAACCTTATTCATTTCTCAAAACTGCTCTTATCCGGAAGGATATGATTAAATGCGGCATCAAGGCTCGCCATCACCTCGTTATAGTTGGGTATCTTCACGTTATCGTTGATACACACCAGATTATACGATTGATTATATATCGCCTTTACTGCTTGCTTAGATTTTATAAGCAGAGGGAACATCTTGGTATCTGCATAGGTATTCAGAGGTTCGAAATTGCCGCGACATATCTGCCAGGTGCGGAATAGCTCAGGTGTGTAATCCGTCACCTTGCGGAATCGGTTAACGGAAGTTGCTGTCAGCTCCTCCCCTGCCGCATCCCAAACCTCCTCAAAAGTACTTTTCAGGTAAGGCTGTGCATTGTGCGGAGTACGCAGTGTTATAAACTTACCATACGGCTTTAGAATATAATTCAATCTGGCTCTGGATCCATAACTCGGGTCAAACCACTTGTCATGGTACTTGGCCATAACCTCGCGCTTGTCAAAATGACGGTTGATTATACGGATATTGTTTTTTATCCTCTTATACCACTGCGACCAACTCGGATTATACTGAAACACAGCAATATCCCTCGGTAATCCATTTTTAAAAAACCGTTCTGGAGAAATATGATTGATTATATAGAAGTCATCATTGAAATAAACAAAACGGTCGGCAAGCCCCGGAATGCGATGAATATATCGCTCGATAACAACAGAATTGAATGTCGGAAGGAACTCTTCAGGAACAAAATCCCTATGGTTTACCATATTCAGCTTGGGGTTTGACGTGTTAAGCCATTCCGGTACCTGTCCGCTTGTCACAAAATGAATCTTCCTCACCCAGGGTGCGAACTGCTCCACACCCCTAAACCAATATTTTAGAAAACCATAGTCACGAAACCTTGCTTCCGACACACCATTTTTCTCATTATCCTGTCGGTTTGAGTACTTATCAAACTCAGCCCTCCACTTTGGGTCATCCATATCCACCCAGGTAATTATGAAATCGACTTCCATCATATCACCCTCGGTATTTAGTTTGCACTCATTCTTTTCATACCGCAAAGCTAACTCAAAAAATTCAATACACCAACTTTCACACACCCCCTGTTTTCTTATAGAGTCAACAAGCTATGCCGCTATTTGGAGTTATTCTGCGGTTAAGATGAAAGCAATACAGAAATAACATTAATTAATTGTTATTCGGAAATGATGTTTCTACTCAACAATCTAAATTTGCCGATGGAAAGCATTGGCATTTTGTGAGTTTCAGATAAAACATTAATTTGCTACAGAGTTAGTGCGACTATTCGATTGACTCACGACATAGCAATTAGTGTTGACTAATTACCCGGCTTTAGTAAAATCCGGTAATTTTCGCTTTAGAGTTCCATGTAATAAGTCGAAAGGCAGGTTGCACCTTTTCAGGGCGCTGACCGCTTTCCACTTATTTGAACTCACGGTTTACCAGTGCCGACTAAAGCAGATGAGCGAAAAGGTTTCGCGCCTTTTTTCTTGAGATCGCAGTGCCGAAATGCGTCAATGGAGGTTATCTATATATAAAGGGGTAAAATATGATTAATTGGCTTTTAAAGGCAAAACGAGATTTAAGCGGAGGTGTTGTCCGTCAGGAGGATAAGGGCAAGATTACCCGTATTCCTAAGGGCTACACTATTCAAGTACCCTCTGCCCGTACTGACTCACCTGATCCGAAGGATGTGAAAGAGTTCTTTTAGCACCGGGCTTTGGTCCGTCAGTTGCGAACAGCGCAAAATCATCAGGCAATTGGGGCGTAACTAAGTTATAGGCTATTACGATGAATGAAAATAACTTCGGATTTTGTGAGGATGCGACTATTTGCCACAAAATCCAAGATCTGGTTGCAAACAATCTTTTAGGAGTAGAACAATTATATAAGATTTAACGTCGCTACGATGATGACAGCTGTGCCTATCCCAATCACACATACCAATTTCATATACCTCACAACTCGTGCAAAAGGACAAGGACGGGGAGCTATAGGATTAGATTTACCGACATGGTTTTATCAATCAGCCGAAACTCCATTCATAATGATTGTAACACAAGACCGATGCAATAATATTCACATCTATAATTATCAGCACTTCAGCAATTTAATCGGCACGAGGGGCATTTTGGAAAGTGGGAGAGAAATTTCGGTAAATTCAACTCTCTATCCCTCAAACATCTAACGTCTTTTTCGTACCGCAGCTTCTTTTTGCCGCTATTTGCTTGAATTCTCAGGTACAAAT
>CAMWYV010000033.1 GCA_947178565.1 uncultured Porphyromonadaceae bacterium
ACAAGGCAGAGGGAGAGGACGGCAGATACATGCTGGCGCTCATTCCCGACAATGTCGGTGTCAGCGGAGTTCCTACTCCCCGAGCACCACGCATCAGACTTGAGGAGGCACCCGGAGTGAAGGACGGAAGATTCATAACAAAGGCGAAGGTGATACTCGAGTCAAATACCGCCGAGGAAAACAAGAATGCCGATATCTTCTATACCACCGACGGCACCGACCCGCGTCTGAACACCAAGTCTCGTAAGAATTACACTCAGACAGGACCGTTTGAAATCACTAAGAACACCGTGATAAAGGCATACGTCCGCGCAAACGGAACACCCAACTCGGAGCTTGCCGACACTATATACACACGCCGCGATATCGACACCCGATATATCGTGAACTTCCTTGACGCCGCGGTGGAGAATACCCCCTATCATATCACCGCGACCACAAAGGTTGTGGCTAAGGGCGGCGAGTATATATTCGTGCGCGGCACACAGGGACATTACCTCCCCGTTCACTTCGACGAGGCTTCGATGGAGAAAATGCCGGAGAAAGGAGAATACCTCACCGACTTCATCGCCGAAGCGCATATCGTAAGTCTCCCCGAAGGTAATATTGTCAGAGGAGCGCACGTCATCGGGGAATATGCCCCGCTCTTCAACGGAGTATCGAAGGAGATGCCCGAAGGTATGACGGAGGATATCTCCGCTGAGCCTGACGAGGTGAACACCATCACCACCGCTAACGCAAGGAGATATGTGAGGATAAACGGAGTCAGCCTTGAAGGATTCAAGATGCAGGCGCAGACCGGACACACCGATACCCAGGCTGCCGGACAGTGGATTCTGCATACCGACAAGGGAGACGGAGAAAGGATCAGGGTGAACCACGACATTCTCAAGCCGACGTTTGACTGGGATGCCGCCGACACCGCAAAGGCTGTATATTATAATGTGGTGGGATTCGCAATGATCGGTGATGACGGAGAGATTGAGATATGGCCTACTGAAGTTGAAAAAGTTTCAGTGACAAATCCTGTCAAGGCTGAGATCAGCGGAAACATCATCTCCAAGAGAGACTATTATGCCGCTACAGGCAGCTATGATATGGATGTCGAGTTCTACCCCTACACCACCGTGACACTCACGCCCACCGGAGCCGGTGCCATGCCCACCATCTATTACTGGATATCCAGGAACGATAAAGAAAAGGTGCCTTCAACAGCGATGTGGAACGTTTACTCACAGCCCTTCGCCGTAACCAGGAGCTGCTACATCCACGTCATGGCTACCCGCTCCGGATATGAGGAGAGTGTGCACACACATCTTGACATGACACTCGGTGAACAACATCAGCTGATAAGCGTCAAACCGATCATCAGCCACCGTCTCAATGAGGAGAACAGCAAGTATCTTATCACCATCAAACCGGAGGATGAGTCTCTCGCCGAGGGTACATATACTATCCACTATACCACCAACGGCTCTACTCCCACCACCGCGAGTCAGGCTTATACCGGCGAATTCGAGATGCCTCAGACCGGAGGCGTGATTCTCGCCATACTCAAAGAGCATGCAAAAATGCATCCGAGCAGTGTGGCTCACCTCAACATCAGCTACATCCCCACAGATATCGAAGGCATCGATTCTGACCGCAACGGCTCCGACGTGCGCGCTGAAGGTGACAGCATCATCGCTCCCGAAGGCAGCGAGGTGTATGACATCAACGGTCGCAGAGTGGCGGCAACAGGTCTCCGCTCAGGCATCTACATCGTGAAGGTGCCCGGAGCAAAGGCTGTGAAGGTCAAGGTTGACTGAATAAAATTATAACCCATATTTATCGGGGGGGCGGAGAGTAATTCTCCGCCCCCCGACTTTACAATAATATCAAGGTCATTAAAGTCTTTAAGGTCTTTAATGTCATTAGGGGTCATCAAATGGTTCCCGTTACAGAAACAGCCTCATCTTCACTCATCCCGTTCAGATCACTTATCGGGCGCGTGAGAAATGGCGCTAAGTCATGCAGCAAATCAGAATCATAGAGGGCAAAGTTAGTGATTCCCTTTTAATCATTCGACTTATGATATACTTTTTCTGTCTGGATGGAGAAGAATAAACGAATCAGAGTTGACATAAAAGAAGGGGGCTGCCGGATGGCAGCCCCCTTCGGGGTATTGGATAGACTGTGGATTATTCGTATCCGGGGTTCTGCTTAACCAACGGGTCAGAACCGAGAAGTGTGAGGTCAATAGGCCAAAGAACCTTATGTGCCTCAGATGGTCTGAGCACGGGGGTCATGGTTTCAACGGGGGCACCTGACTGATCAACAATCCATGTGTTGTTAACCACGTCGAGACCGAAACCTGCGCAGCTTTCAGGCTGGAACACGAAGTGATCGGTATCTGAACCGCCTTTCACAGCAGTGAGACGACGGATATCCCACCAGCGCTGACCTTCCATAAGGAATTCTTTGTCTTTCTCACGGAGGATTGCATTTTCGTTTTCACGGAAAGAACCGGCGGTGTAGCCATATACATCTTCGTCCCAGTTATCACCGTAAGCGCGTTCACGCACGAGGTTGATGTATTTCTCAACACCGGCGTTATCGCCTTCGTAGTTGGCGATTTCAGCAAGGTACATATATGCGAGGGGAAGACGGTATATAGCGGCGTCATTCACCCATACATAATTTTCTGACCAGGATACCTGACCAATGACAGGCATGAGTTTGAGAACGAATGTTCCCTGAAGCACATGATCCTGAGGATCAAAGTCCGCTATATAAGTAAGCTCTGATTCTTCCGGTTTAACATTCCACTGAGGGAAGAACATATTACGACGGGTATCCTTCTCATTATACTGGAAGTACATCGCGTTCTTATACATATAGCGGTTGGGGCTCGGTGATAAAGGAGTCCAACAAGTGTATACAACCTGTTTAGCTGTGGGGGAATCGGTAAAGTACTGGAAACGGCTGGCACCGCCATCGGTACGGATACCGAGACCGGTAGCGTCCTGAATAGACCAGGAAGTGGTACCTGCACCCGCAGCTTTAGACCAGAGCATCTGTCCCTGAACTCCACTGTTCTGATAGTGTTGAACTTTATTGTTATTATCCAAATAGAAATCCTCGGTATTGCTGTAGCAAACGCTGTAGATAGCCTCTGTGTTTTCGGGCACATTCCATACATCGAAGTAGTTTTTCGCGAGCTGGTATCCATATTTGGTCACTACATTCTCAAAGTAGCCTTTTGCAGTTGCCACATCAGCAGCATTTGCCGTGTGGTCACCGGTGGTTACCTTACCGCTCCACAGATATACCTCACCTGCAAGCATTTCAGTAGCTGCCTTGTTCCAATAATATTTCTTGGAAGCTCCTGAAGCGATGTTCCAGGTTGTATTGCCGTAATAGCCAAGTGACTTTGTGATATCATCCTTGATGAAGGTAAGTGTGGCTTCTGCAGTGCCACGCTCCATGTAAAGTTCATCAGGGTTGGTGATACCGTTTACCACGTCGGGTTTTGTACGGATGGGCACACCACCATACATACGGTACATCTGGAAGTATGCGAACGCACGCCATCCATGAGCAGTAGCGAGGAGACCGTTCCTCACATTGTCCGAGAGGACATCCTCACCGGCTTCCTCCGTTTTTTCGATAAGTTCATTGAGGTTGGCTATGAAACCGTAGTAACCTCCGAAAGTACTGAACTGAGAGTGAGAAGCGTCATAGAGGTTCTGGATATAATCCACATTAACAGCGCCCGATCCATTGATAAGGTCAACGGTAAGGGTTCCTGCACGAAGTTCACCCGCCCAAAACAGGATGTTTGCGGGATAATTGGAACGGAACTGAGCAGCCAGAGCATAAATATTGCCTGTAAACTCACCTTCATTGTTCCAGAAAGCACCGTTTGCGGGGTAGTCGATAGGATACTGGTTCAGTTCGTCATTACACGAAACCATTCCCATACCCAGAGATACAACCGCTGCGGCTACAGCTATTTTGCTGAATATCTTTTTCATATTGATATTTCTCTAATGATTGGTTTTAGAACGTTACGTTAATACCGAAAATCACAGTACGTGGAATGTTGTATGTACCACCGTTACCGGCTGTATTACCTGTCCAGTATGTAGTATTATCGGGAAGAGGAATTGTGCAGCTCTTGATATAGCCGAGGTTCTGACCGGTTACAGAGAGTGTGAGACCCTGACTCTTGAACTTCTTGCAGATGGCGTCGGGGAGCTGATAACTGAGCGAGAGCTCGCGGCAAGCCAGGTAGTTACCGTTCTGGGCGAAGAAACTGTTAGTGCGGACATAGCTGTCATCACCATACTGGTCAGCCCAAACCAAACGGGGATATTTAGCCCCGGGATTACTTGGAGTCCAGGTATCGCGAACCTGTTTCGGGAATGCCATGGCACCCTGACCTTCAGCGAGCCAGAATGAGAGGTTTGAATCATAAACCTGGAAGTCAAAGCCCATGTCGAAACGAGCATAGAGACTGAGACCTTTCCATGAGAGAGTGGTATTGAAACCACCGCTCCACTTAACGTCTGAATGACCGATAATGCCACGATCCTTAACATCAATCATATTGTCGCCGTTGATATCTTTGTAAACAAAGCTACCGGGCATTAAACGAATCATATTAGATGATGAAATACCCTTTTCGATAAGACGCTGGCGACCTGCTTCAGTAGCATATACCCACTGACCGTATGAAGTAGCACCATCAATGTAATCACCGAGTGCATCGATATCAGCCTGATTACGCACCATGGTCTTTACAATATATCCAACCTGCTGGAACGGGTTCTGTCCTTCCTGATAACCGCCTATATAGTGAGTCTCATTACCGTTTCCGGTATATACTTCCACACCGGTATTGATAACACGGTTGTTTTCAAGACCGCTGTATGGCAGTTTCACAATCTTATTGCTATTATAGGTGAGGTTGGCACCGAGAGTCCACTGGAAATCGCGTGTACGCAACAATGTAGCGTTTACATCGATTTCAATACCCTGGTTCTGATATGAACCGTTGTTGTCGGTGATAGAAGAGAAACCTGTGGTCTGAGGCAGTGACTTTGACGCATACTTGTCCATCGTGAGACGGTTGTAGTATGTGAGGTCAAGGTTGAAGCGGTTCTGGAGGAAACCGAGTGTAAGACCTACCTCTGCAGTACGTGTACGCTCCCACTTAAGATTAGGATTGGGAAGTGAACCCATACGGTAACCGGTGTTGCCGTCATACATCCATGAAGTATAAGAACCACGGAGTGTGTAGTAGCCGAGTTTAGAGCTGTTGATGGTAGCGTTCATACCGAACGATCCACGGAGCTTGGCATAATTTATAAACGAAAGTTTGGAGTTTTCTTTCCAGAAGTTCTCGTTTGACATTACCCAACCGGCAGATACACCGGGGAAGAATCCCCAACGGTTGTTGATAAGGCGGGAGTATCCGTCCTCACGGAAAGTAGCAGCGATGAGATAACGCTGGTCATAGTTGTACTCAACTCGACCGAAATATGACATGAGCGCCTCATTCAGATGCTCCGAGTCAATTTTCCGGGAATCCTGAGTAGTGAGCACGAGATCGGGATATCCTTCGAGGGCAGCGCCATTACCTTCAGCATCAAAAGCGAGATATTTACGCTTATAGAACTCTGTGCCGAGCATAGCGTTGACATTATGCTTTTCATTGAAAGTGCGGCTGAAGTTAGCCACGAGGTTATAGGTCTGGTCGAAGTAGCGGCTGAAGGAATTGCCTACAGCATACTGTCGGTTGATGCCGGTGGTTGAACCCGTCTTGTTCCACATATTATATGCGCCGGTATTTTCTGTGGCATACTCGAGGTTAGACCAGTCAGAGGTCTGCTCATTGTAGAACCAGCTCATTGTGCCTTTAAGGGTAAGCCCCTCGATAATTTTTGCAGTGAAGCTCTGAGTCATCTGGAACTTGTCGCTCTGGTAATCGCGTTTGAACTTGCCTTTGTTGACGTTTACATTGACAGGACCGTTATTACCATACATGGGGGTGCCGTCAAGATCCTCGAAATTGACGAATTTCCAGAAGCTACCACGGTTCATCATGTATGCGGTATTTATCTGAGGATTATCATTGAGCCAGTTTGCGCGGGTATAGTTGAATACAGAGTTAGAGGTCAACCAACTGTTAATTTTATAGCTTCCGGTGAATGCGAAGTTATAACGTTTATAGTAGGTGTCTTTAACCGCACCCTGAGCATCATAGTAACCGAGAGCAGCGTAATAGTTACCGCGGTCGTTACCTCCTGAGAAGTTGAGATTATAGTCCTGAGTTACAGCAATATTGTTGAGGTTGTAATCAAGGATATCAGTTGGCTTATACAGAATATAATCATTGCTCAGCGGATCTGCCATCTCACGCCAGCCTTTATAGTCGAGAAGATAGGCATTATCAGCCGTCTTGCGCAGAATGTTATAGTTCTGAGTGGGTGAATATGTGGTACGACCTGTATCACCGGGACCATTAGCATTGGTAAAAAGATTTTTATACTGTGTTGCATAATTGCCACCGGGAAGAGCCCACTGAGAGTTCATCTTACCTGTACGGAAATAATAGAGGAAATCTTCATCCGAGCAGACATCATATCCCTGATCCTTAAAGGAATTAAGACCCCATTTAGCACTGAGAGAAATTTTACCGGTTCCAGCCTGACCCTGTTTAGTTGTGATAAGCACAACACCGTTACCTGCACGCGCACCATAAAGAGCGGTCGCACCTGCATCTTTAAGAATCTGCATATCAGCGATATCATTGGGGTTGATATCGGAGAGACTTGAGCGGATCTGACCGTCAACAACGATGAGCGGTTCGTTTGAACCACCGTCAAAGTTACCACCACCACGCACTGTGATAGAAGGGGTTGCGGAGGGGCTACCAGAAGTAACCTTAACGCGGACACCTGAAACAGCGCCTACGAGTGCCTGAGCGGGGTTAGCGTTAGTACCGACAGTAAGAGCTTTCTCGCTCACCTTGGCGATAGAGTTGGTAACGTTAGCACGCTTCTGCTCAACGCCATAACCCATAACGACAACTTCATTGAGCACGTTATCATCGTCAGCGAGTGTGATAGTAAGCGGAGTGCCGTTCCAAACAACAGTCTGAGGCTTGCAACCAACATAGCTTACAGTGATTTTGGCGCCTTTTGCAACACCTTTGAGAGTGAATTCACCGTCTATATTAGTAGAGCCGCCATTTGTTGTACCGACAACCTTGACAGAAGCTCCGGGGAGGGGTTCACCGTCAGAGTCGAGAACAACGCCGGTGCAATCAGCAGTCTGCTGAGCTGCAGCAACAGGAGCCTCATATTCAGAAGCGGCAAAAGCCGCGGGAGCAGCTGCAGCGAGCGCGAGCGCGAGGCACCAGTTTTTTATATTATTGTTAGTCATTTTGCACTTGTTTTAAGGTTAGCTATTATTCAGCAGCAGGTGCTGTCACTTCAGGTGATGCAGAAAATTCGCCTGCAGCATACCAACACGCGTTTGACGGATTAGGACGAACACGGGCGCGATACTTCACCTCCGGGTCTATCAGCTGCTTGAAAGTCACGGAAGTGGTTGCAGGGGTTGCCACAGTTTCCGATTTCTTGTTTCTCCAGTCATACTTGTTGGTATCAGACTCAGGCTCATTGGGTTTTGCAAGCTCCCAAGCCTCAAGGTTAACAGTATAACCACCGCAGTTGGTCGCAGCAATAGCATTCCATGTAACGGTAGCTGTGCCTTTCTTGTGGTTCACGAGGTTTCCTTCAGCATCAAGCAGAGGCACATCCTCATAGGTAATGGTACCGATAGCGATTCCTGAAACCAACGGAGCTGTAACAAACTCCATCTCATAGGTATCCGCCTCGGTGCGACCGCTGGTGGCGGAGGGGATTGCCTGAGTTGTGATCACATAGCTCGTGTTAGGAGTCAGGCCTGTAAATGTGGAATTGAACTCTTTCGGCGCGAAGGTTTTGTTAATCACTTCGGCACCCTTGCTGGCACGGGTACCCTCATTGATAACAACCTTGTAGCCATCACAACTTCCATCAGACACAACGGTCCAATAGGCAGTTACGCTGTTTGATGTTGTCTGCAGTGAGTTGACAACTATCGGTCCCATAACATTCTTGGGGTAATTGTCATCGCTGCAAGCAACAAACACAGATGACGCCGCGAACAACAGTGCCGCAGCAGCCATCAGTTTTCTAAATTTGCTCATAACTGATTTAGGTTAATGATTTAGGTTAAAAAAATTAAGGTTAGTTGGCTTAAATGTCCGCAATCGTACGAACGCGGACAAAAAGTATGCAAATATACATTAACGGAAATGGGTAAAAGTAGGGGGGGGGGTTAAATTATGTTAATTCTTCGATTTCTCTTCGCCGACATGTTTTACAGCATA
>CAMWYV010000034.1 GCA_947178565.1 uncultured Porphyromonadaceae bacterium
AGAATACTTGATACTGCGGACATTGTTGACGTAGTAAGTGACTATGTGCGCTTGAAAAGAAGAGGTTCCGGTTATATCGGGTTGTGTCCTTTTCATAATGAACGTACCCCCTCATTTTCTGTGAGTAAGTCTAAGGGATTCTGTAAATGTTTTAGCTGCGGTAAAGGTGGAAGTGCTGTCAGTTTCATAATGGAAATTGAGCAGATGACCTATCCTGAAGCACTTCGTTATCTTGCTAGAAAATATAATATTGAGATTTCAGAGGAAGAGCTTACCCCGGAGGAGCAGGACAAAGAAAATCGTCGGCAGAGTTTATTCGCTCTAAATGATTTCGCGTTAAAGCATTTCGAGCACAATCTGATCATGACCTCTGAGGGTAAGAGCATCGGCTACGCCTATTTCCGGGAAAGAGGTATAAATGACAAGATGATTGAAAAATTTCATCTGGGGTATTCGCTTGAGAGGAGAGATGCTCTGTACGATGCGGCAAAACAAGCAGGTTACTCAGAGCAATATATAGAAGAAAGCGGGCTTTGTGTGAAAAAGAGAGAGCGGTGGATGGCGAGACCGGTTCAGGAGTCGTGTCATTTATCCTATTTTCACTATCAGTGGAAAGGTAGTAGGCTTCGGTGGTAGAACTCTTCGTAAGGATAAGGATGTAGCAAAATATGTCAACAGCCCTGAAAGCGATATTTACAGGAAGAGCTACGAGCTTTACGGTTTATATCAGGCTAAGTCTGCGATTGTAAGAAAAGATAACTGTATTCTGGTAGAGGGATATATGGATGTGATATCCATGCATCAGGCTGGTGTTGAAAATGTTGTTGCATCTTCCGGTACTTCTTTGACTGAGGGGCAAATACGATTGATTCACAGGTTTACAGAAAATATCACTGTGATCTACGATTCAGATCCGGCAGGAATTAAAGCATCTTTGCGAGGAATTGATATGTTACTCGCTGAAGGCATGAAAGTGAAAGTACTCCTTCTACCGGAAGGTGATGACCCTGATTCTTTTGCTCAAAATCACTCATCTACTGAGGTGGAAGATTATATAAAAGAGCATCAGGGCGATTTTATTACTTTCAAAACGAGGATCTTACTGTCCGGAGTTGCTGATGACCCGATTAGCCGTTCAAAAGTTATCACCGACATTGTGCGTTCAATATCTGTTATTCCAGACCAGATAATGCGTACTGTTTATATTGGTGAATGCAGCAGAATTCTTGAGATTGATGAAAAAGTTCTAGCGTTACAGGTCACTAAGTTTATAGCTGAAAAAGCAGATCGGGATTATAACGAGGCACAGAGAGAAATTAATCTCAAGGCGATTGAACCGGAATTGTCAGAGTCTAAAGAAACTGCCCGGACATCACAGTTGACCACGCCCCCACAGGCAGACTCATTTATAGCTCCATATGAAAGAGAACTTTTACGGTATGTAGTTCGCTATGGCATGGTATATCTGTGTGATATTGAAGGTGAGACCCCTGATGAGTTAGCGCAGTTGAATGTATTGGAGTATGTGAAAAATTCGTTTATGAGTGACGATTTGGCATTTACAACTGAAAAATATCGCATTACATTTGATTATATATCGGATTATGTAAATAAGCATTGGCATCTGGATAATTCCAGATTCAGGAAGAGTTTGGATGAAAAAAGAAACTCTCTGTTGGCTGACGGTATAATTAAGATTAGGGAAACCGCTGCGGATCTTACAGACATTCACCGACTGGAAAATGAGCTCAAAGAGAATGTGGAAAAAGAACTTGCCGATATGTTGCAGGAGTTTGAAAGTTCCTATCTGGTGAAAATACTTGTATCCGCTCCCGATGATATAGTCAGGGAAGTGGCGACAGATCTTGCAGATGAGAAGCATAAACTCAGTAAAATACACACCAAATATTCTGTGATTGAAACAGAGAGAGATAAGCTGAAAGATCTTGTTCCGATGGCTTATTATAACCTTCAGGAAGCTATAATTGAAACATTGATCAAAGATTTGTTGGAACATATACGTCGGGAATGTAAAGCAGTTCCAAGAAACGACTCTCTCATTATTGAATTAATGAGAAAACACGCAGAGTATAATGAGATGAAAAAGGAGCTCGCGCGGTATCTCGGCGAAAGAATTGTTGCGCCGAGAGCGCGCACATAATCTGTTTTATCTTCCGGTTGCCTTGAGCATAAGACCTACTCTCTCCTGAAGTCCGAACATGAGGTTCATCACGTGAACGGCTGCACTTGCACCACCTTTGAGGGTTTCATCAATGACAGACGAGATGACAAGAGTGTCACCCGTTTTGCCTACTCTCATCAAGCATTTGTTGGTGCCTCTCACTTCACCTAAATCCGGATGTGATTCACATAGAAAAGTGAAGCCATGATCTTCATAAAAAGTATCATATATATCCTTTATGTCATCCTCGCCGATAGGAGTGTCCAGATATATCGTTGCGGCAAGTCCTGAATTCCAACCGCCGGCAGTGCCTACAAGTCGTATATTGCGGTTAAAACTGGACTGGAGGGCTTTAAGCGCTTTGCGAGTCTCTTCAATCTCTTCATGGTCGAGTACGATAGACGCTTCTCCGGCTTTTTCATCACCACTTGCAGTAGAAGAAACACAACTTACGTGTATGTCGCAGTTGAGCAGGAGGTTTTTCGCCAGTGGCAGAAGAGAAAGAAGCATAATAGTTGCAAACGGACCGGGAACAGACGCTTTTTTAGCTCCTCGAACCAATGGTTTGCGGTTTAATTCCGGGAGAGCATATACCCATTCACTGTTCTCATCTTCAGGCATTCTGAAATCAGGAGACAAATCAATGATTTTTAGATTTTCCGGTATCTGATGGTGGTTGAGATACTGCTCTGAATCACCGTCACGTGTAAAGCACATGAACAGCACGTCTATCTCCTCAAGACTTTTGTCTTCGGAGAAACGCATATAAGTCTCACCTGTCAGTCCTCGATGACGCTGAGATAGTAGAACGCCTTCCTCTTCGGGTGCACTTACCCAAACGAGTTCAACATCGGGATGATTAATAAGAATTCTGATTAAATCGCCGGCAACATCAGAATCGCCGCCTACAATGCCTGCTCGTATCATTGATAGTTATTTTTTATTTCTGTTGAATTCATTGTGCGCTGCATCCATCACACATTGGGGGATCACTCTTGATAGAACTGAAAAAACTCCTTCCATCGGAGCATCTTCACGCAAAGCAACAAACACAGTGTCAGCTCCCGCAATAGTGCCTAATATATAAGGAGTATTCAGGTCGTCTATATCATATGCTACTCCCCCAGCATATCCGTTTCTGGTACGGATAACCACTAACTGACCATTTATGCTTAATTTCTCGATTGCCATCCGGCTTACTTTGTCGATAGTCGCCTGTTCAATTACTTTGTCAGTAGGCAGTCCGCTACCTATAACATATCGATATCCGCCCATTTCAGTGGCAACCTTTGAGGTTCTAAGAGTCTTTAGGTCTCTGGATAGTGTAGCCTGAGTTACCGAACAATCACGGCTGCGGAGCAAATCAAGCAATTCCTCCTGGCTCCCAACAATATTATTGAGAAGGATATCTGCTATGGCGGTAAGTCGGGTCTGACGCTTATTCATTTGCCTGAAAGTTATATTTATTCCGGATATTTATTCATTTGCAAATGTAGAAATATTTTCAGAAATTCCAAAAATCGCATGTGAAATCGCTTTCCTTTTTTCTTCTTATCGGTTGCACACGTGGATTTTATAATTTTTTGTGTTCGGCGGTTCGTGGATAATGTCTATCTTTGCACCGCTCTATGCGATTATGCGTTGAGTCTTGGTAGTTTTTATCACATGAAGAGATACAATTTATTGAATAATGTTTTTGGCTGGGTCTGTTTTTTGATCGCAGCGGTGACCTATTTGCTCACCATTGAACCCACAGCCAGCTTTTGGGATTGTCCGGAATTTATTCTACAGGCATTTAAATTGGAAGTAGGTCATCCACCGGGCAACCCGATATTTATGCTTGCCGGACGATTTTTTGTGAATTTTGCCGGAGGTGATGTCAGTAAAGTGGCGATGTGTGTCAATTCAATGTCTGCATTGCTAAGTGCGGCAACAATTCTTCTTCTCTTTTGGACTATCACTCACCTTGTTAAGCGATTGGTTGTATCAGACAATGCAGAGACCATATCACCGCTCCAGATGCTTGTGATATTCGCTGCCGGATTCTGCGGTTCACTTGCCTATACATGGAGCGACACCTTTTGGTTCTCGGCTGTTGAAGGCGAAGTTTACGCATTTTCATCTTTCTGTACCGCCCTTGTATTCTGGCTCATCCTGAAATGGGAAAGTAGAGCCGATGCCCCGCATAGTGATAAATATCTAGTACTCATTGCTTATGTGATAGGCATATCAATTGCGGTTCATCTACTTAACCTCCTCTGTATTCCCGCTATCGTCCTTGTTGTTTACTACCGTAAGTGGAAAGATACTAATGCCAAGGGGTCAATTATCGCGCTTCTCATATCATGCGTTATCGTAGGTTTGATTCTTTATGGACTTGTGCCGGGATTCATTGAAATTGCTCAGTATTTCGAACTGTTCTTTGTCAATGTTCTCCACTGCAGTTTCAATACAGGTACTCTTATCTATGCTGTAGTGCTTGTCGCTGCATTTATTTGGGCTATACGGGAATTATATCGTCAGAAAAGCGTTTCGGCTATACGTTGGTCTGTTCTTGTAAGTATCACACTTTCAGGAATGCTCTTTATCGGAGACAATCTGTGGATAGCATTTCTTCTTATCGCAATTCTTGCTGTATGGTTGTTTAAGGCGAAAAAGTTACCTGTACGGATACTCACCCTAGTGGTTATGAGTACCTTTGTAATATTCATAGGTTATTCATCATACGCTCTCCTGCTGATTCGTTCATCCGCTCATACTCCTATGAATCAGAATGCTCCGGACAATGTATTTGCTCTTGCATCCTATCTTAACCGTGAGCAGTATGGTGATCGTCCGCTCCTTTATGGTGAGACTCTTAATTCCAAACCGGTTTATCAGGTCAATGAAAACGGAACTCAGCAGCCATTGACAACTGAGGGCAAGGCATTATATGCCAAAAAAGTAAAGGAAACAGAGGATGAGAGGGATTCATATAAGTTGACCGAATATAAAAAGGAGTACATGATGACTCCTGAGCTAAATATGCTCTTTCCTCGTATATATAGTCATACCGATCCGCACCCGCAGGCATATGTTGACTGGATCGGCATGCAGGGTCGTCCTGTTGAAGCTGTTACCTATGTGGATTCTGAAGGAAATCCGCTCCAGAAAAGAACGTTGATTAAACCGACGTTTGCCGAGAACCTCCGGTTCTTTATCACCTATCAGCTTAATCACATGTACTGGCGCTATTTCATGTGGAATTTTGCCGGTCGTCAGAATGACATTCAGGGTAATGGAGAAGTTAATCAGGGTAACTGGATTAGTGGTATTCCATTTATTGATAATCCTCGTCTTGGCGACCAGTCGCTGTTACCTGATGACTATGGTAAAGGCAACAAAGGACATAATGTATTCTTCATGCTTCCGCTTATCATGGGTATTATCGGTCTGGGATGGCAGGCGTTTACCTCAAAGAGAGGTATTGAGCAGTTCTGGGTGATTTTCTTCCTGTTCTTCATGACAGGTATCGCTATTGTGCTTTATCTAAACCAGACTCCGGCACAGCCTCGTGAACGTGATTATGCTTTTGCCGGTTCTTTCTACGCCTTCGCTATCTGGATAGGAATGGGAGTCGCGGGAATATGGAGGCTTATAGATAATGCTCTTGTGCCAAAACCGAAAAAGAATGCGACAAAGCAAGAAAAAGAAGCGCTTGAGACTAAGTACAAGAAGGAAGCTAAAAAAATAAGCACCTTGGCAGCAGTCATAGCTACCGTAATAGGTTTGTTTATTCCTCTGCAGATGGTGTCACAGACCTGGGATGACCATGATCGATCAAATCGCTATACCACAAGAGATTTTGGTAATAACTATCTTAACTCGTTGGATGAGAATGCGATTGTGTTTACCAATGGTGATAATGACACATTCCCCCTTTGGTATGCTCAGGAAGTTGAAGGCACACGTACAGATGTAAAAGTTGTAAACCTGTCTTATCTTACCACCGACTGGTATGTTGATCAGGTTCGCCGCCCATCTTATGAGGCGCCGGGCATTGATATGCAGGCTAAGCCTGTTGACTATGCGTATGACCAGCTGCAATATAGCTATATTCTTGATCCCGATACAATGAAAGTAAATGTTATTGCGGCTTTGAGAAATCTCTACTCTCCCGAGTCAAGAAATAATTCATGGGGAGTACCTATTCTCAAATATCCCAATATGTATATTCCTGTTGATACATCAGCCGCTATCAAAGCCGGCAGAATTTTTGCCGATGAAGCAGACGCGGCTGTAGATGCTATTCCGGTAAATATGAGTGGAACTTCGGGACTTACTCTCAGTCAGGTAATGGCTCTTGATATGATTGGAACCTCTGCTGCAAATGGATGGAATAGACCCATCTACTTTGCGATGACTGTTCCGCAGAGATATTATCTAGGTCTTACTCCCTACCTCAGAAGCACTGGTCTTGCTTATGAAGTCAGTCCGATTCCTAATGCCGATCCTGAGAAAACAGGAATAAACCTCGACAAGATGTATGATAACATCAAATACCGCTGGGCGTGGGGAGGTCTTGACAAGGTTACCGATCCATCCCGGATATATCTTGATGAAACAGTGCGCAGAATGGTTACAACCCATAGGTCGGCTATGGTTGACCTTGCTGAAGCATATCTTCTTCAAGCGTGGGAATCTGAACTGATGTTGCGTAAAGACTCTGCCGGTACTTATCTAAATGAGTATTCACGTAATGAATTGCCTAAAGTTCGTGTGTCAAGTTATGCTAAGGCAAAAGAAGTTCTTGACTTGATGCGTGAGAAGCTTCCCGTTTCGGCTCAGCCATATTCAGTGCAGATTGGTCAGCAGATCGCGGATATTTATCTCCATATAGGTGAGGCTACAGGTGATGACGAAGCTACTGAGACTGCCCTCTCTATTCTTCGCAAAGAGATAGACCGTTACGCTCAGAATGTAGTTTACTACCAGAGTCTATCACCCTCGCAGTATATGTCCCTTCCCAATACCGACAAGTATATAGACCGCTACTATCTTCTTGAACTCCTACAGAGTTATGTTAGTGGAGGGGGAAGTGCGGAAGATATTCAGAATCATCTTGTTGATCTTGGCGTAGATCTTGAGCGTCAGGCGAGATTCCACGAACGCGCCAATAATGCTAACAGTAATCAATAAGTTTGGCTAAACTCATAGAGCAACCGCCCCTCTTATATCGCCTCCTGTTTCCGGAGGCGATATGGCGTTTGCGCCGTAAGGAGCGGAAGGTAGTTTATCTTACTTTTGATGACGGGCCTATACCGCAGGTAACCCCATGGGTACTTGATGAACTTGATAAACAAGGTGTTAAGGCAACCTTTTTTCTTGTGGGAGATAATGTTCGCAAATATCCGGAACTTTTTGAGGAAATAAAGAGAAAGGGTCACAGTTATGGTAATCATACCATGCATCACCTCCAGGGGTTCAAAGTGCGCTCAATCACTTATATGCGTGATATTACAGAAGCGGATAGACTTATCGACAGTCCGCTGTTTCGTCCTCCTCATGGTTTGATACGCTGGTCTCAGGCAAGAGCTATCAAGAAGCGTTATAATATTGTGATGTACGATCTTGTTACTCGTGATTATAGTAAGCGTCTTTCTCATGAGGCGGTGCTCGCTAATGTGAAGAAATATGCTCGGAACGGTTCGATTATCGTATTCCATGACTCTCTCAAAGCCGAAGATAATCTCAGGATTGCGCTTCCGCAAGCTATTGAATGGTTGAAATCAGAAGGATATGAATTCCTCCCCCTACCAATGTGACCATTCCGGTTTGGAGTCGGTGTTACAGTCTTCTCCGGTGGATGCTTATAGATTTGGAATTGCTGAAGTGGCTCCAGTTGATTCTTTTGACTCGGAACTGTACAACCTGTGGATTAGTGGTGGATTGCACGATTCGCTTGAGTATATGGAAAAATATTCAGGAGTCAGGGCAAATCCTTCTCTTCTTCTTGATGGAGCGAATAGTATAATAGTATGCGCGTTTCCTTATCCTCGCCCCTCTGAAGTGGAATGGCAGCCCGATGCCATGCGAATAGCCTCCTATGCTTTGGGAGATGATTATCATTATGTTCTTAGGCGTAGGCTTAATCTGGCTGTTGATAAAATGAAAGAGCAATGGGGAGGAGAATATCGCGTGTGTATTGACAC
>CAMWYV010000035.1 GCA_947178565.1 uncultured Porphyromonadaceae bacterium
CGCAATGGCCAAGGGATTTTAAGTCCCTCGTGTCTACCATTCCACCATTCGAGCATCAGGTTTTACCCTACAAAGGTAAAATAATAATTTGAATGGCGCGGTATCTTGCGCTAAATTAGTTTCTGTAATGATTGACAAAATAAAAGCCACTCCATACAGGCGTGGCAAAATATTCAATTGACGGGTGGGCGCTGAGGGATTCGAACCCCCGACCCTCTGCTTGTAAGGCAGATGCTCTGAACCAGCTGAGCTAAGCGCCCGTTTAAAGTGCATTCGCAGTGATTATCGGTTCATCCTTGATTCTCCAATCTTGGATTTGGTGGGCGCTGAGGGATTCGAACCCCCGACCCTCTGCTTGTAAGGCAGATGCTCTGAACCAGCTGAGCTAAGCGCCCGATTGCTGCGAAAGCGTTGCAAAGGTACGACTATTTTTTCTATCTCCAAATTTTTTTGAATGAAAATATTTGCTGTGTGTCGAAATGGGTTGATTAATAGTGATTTAATGGATGTAAAAAGTTCGCCACATGAGTCCTCACGGATACATGTGGCGTAGATTATCCAACAACGTGGTTATGTTTTTGTATTCGTATAATTATCCGATGCGAAATTACTTTCATATTTCAGCCGTCACAATACCTAAAAATCGGTATTTTAATGCGATATTGGGTTTCTTCATGCCCGGATTTATCCTGGTGATACTGAAAAATAGGTATCTCACAGGGGATAATTAAGATTTTCGGGGGCGGGATTGTTCAAAACTTCGCCAAGAAATACAGCGGCTGCCGCTTTCGCTCCGGATAGATCCATATACGAAAAATTTCCGCAGTCTCTTGGAGTGGCGCCGGGAATATTTCCGGTGAAATCTCGGATAAATGTGAAGGTTTCGCGCAGGAGCGGTAAAATGTCTTCTGATGAAAGATTTCCCTGCACAAGCAGATAGTTACCGGTGAGGCATCCCATCGGACCCCAATACACAATTTTGTCTGCCCATAGCGGATGATTTCTAAGGAATGTTGCAGCAAGATGTTCCATAGCGTGCAGTGTCTCACCGCTTAATGGTGCCTGTCGGTTTGGTTCCGTCAGTCTGATATCAAATGTGGTTATGCAGTCTCCCGAAGGAGTGGTGTCCTGACGGGATACGAATATGCCTCGGCTAAGGCGGTTATGGTCAATAGTAAAACTTGCTATCTTTTTCATATCTTTTCGGGTAAGTTGGCAAGGAGGGTGGACAGAGTGCAGAAAGTGCCTTTAGGGGCATCGTCCCAAAAATTCTCATATTGGGAAATATTGTCTTCCTCTCCGGGGGTATCGCTGATAACTCTTATGCAGATGAAAGGGATTTTTTTGAGGCTGCACACATGGGCTATAGCCGCACTCTCCATATCAACCGCCATAGCGTCAGGATAAATCCCCCGTATTCGCGTCACTTCCTCAGCCTTAGAGATAAAGCGGTCACCGGAACATATCAGTCCTTTCAAAACGCCCTCACCGCAAAGTTGTATAAGAGATGCCGGTGAATTGAAGAAAGCAGGACATTCAGCAGCCTGCCCCTCTTCGGTGCCGGGTCCGCACCACACATCGTGGTATGCGATTCTGTCAGCAACGACCACATCGAGCACACCGGCGCCACCACCGGCTCCTCCGGCAACTCCGGTATTTATCACCAAGTCGGGTGAGAATCGATTAATAAGCGTCAGAGTACCGATTGCGGCATTAACTTTACCAATACCGCATTTGGTCACACATACGCTGCGTCCGGCAATCAAGCCGGTATAAAAGGTGAATCCGTCTATCGTTTCTGTGGAAGTTCCTTCAATCGACGGCAGGAGCAGCTGTAGCTCCTTGTCCATCGCTACTATTATTCCGATTGTCATATCTTTTCAAATTGTTTCTGCAAAAATACATCAATTCATAAATTCTTTTCTAAATTTGTGCATCAACTTAAGTGAGAAATCAATAATTATCATCATGAAAAGACTGAATTTATTTATAATCGCTTCGGTGATAGCTGCGGCAGCGTGTGCCGGTGCTCATGGAGCGTCAGCCGTTGGTGTGGTTCAGGCGGATACTATTACCGTCAGCGGCAAGTATCTCGATGTGCCAATGAAAGTTACGGTAGTAGTACCCGAAAGCTATCTCGCAGAAAACGACACGGTGAAATATCCTGTGCTTTATCTTCTCAACGGCTATGGCGGGAACTATAAAAACTGGGGAAAGATTTCTCCTCTCGCCCAATATGCAAATGATTACGAGTGCATAATCGTGTGCCCCTCCGGAATGAACAGCTGGTATTGGGATTCTCCGGTGCAACCGGGAATGCAGATGGAAAGTTTCATCATAAAGGAACTCATTCCCCACATAGATGCAAATTACCGCACACGCACCGACCGTCTCGGCAGGGCTGTAACCGGATTCAGTATGGGCGGTCACGGAGGTCTGTGGCTCGGCATCCGTCACAGTGACATCTTCGGCAGCGCGGGCGCAACCAGCGGTGGTGTCAATATAATTCCTTTCCCGAAAAATTGGGAGATGAAGAAGTGGCTTGGAGAGTATGAGGAAAATCCTGACAGATGGGAGGCATATACCGTGAAGAATCTTGTGGATTCCCTCAGCCCCGATCAGCTCAACATTATTTTTGACTGCGGTACTGATGATTTCTTCTACAAAGTGAACTGCGACCTTGACAGCGCGCTAAATGCCCGCAAGATTCCGCATACTTTCATAACCTCACCGGGGGCGCACACTGCGCAATACTGGAGCAAAAGCATAGTGCCTCAGTTGCAGTATTTCAAACGGATTTGGGATGCAAAGAAATAGAAATGAAAACGGCTGATGGAAATCAGCCGTTTTTTAGTTGTTGATTTTTAGGCTCATGCCGTTTAGCTTCCGGTAAAGGTCAAGCGCATAGACATCAGTCATACCACTTACATGATCAACCACCGCCTGAATCTTGGTGTAAAGGTCCTCGGAATTTACGTCATACTGGCGGGGTACTTTGCTGAGAAGTAGCTGCGAGTAGTTTAGCCCCGGGTTACGCACGGCATTGATGAGTTTATCCATAAGGAAGGTGATGATGCTTGTGCCTGCGAGTTCGATATCCACTACATCCGGCGCTTTATAAATTTTGTCCCACGACACAGCTTCGCAGCGTTTGTATCCGGTTCGTTCCGGCTCTCCTATGTGGTCTATGAGCGTTCCGGAAAATTCCCCTGCGAGAATAGCGTCTTCATTGTCAACAAATGCTTTGGAGCAGGCAAGCACCAATGCACCGATAACACAGGAGCGCAGATAGGAAATCTTTTCATTGGGGTCGTCAAGGTGCTCCATGGTGCGGGTCATCTGCCCAACTCTTTCATCGCTGAAAAATCCGAGGAATAGATCAATGACTGTATTGCTGTCAATTATGCCGAGTTTGTGGGCATCCTCAAGATCCATTACCTCATAGCAGATGTCATCTGCCGCCTCAACGAGATACACCAGCGGGTGGCGTGCATATTTAACTTTGTCCTCGCTGAGTTTTTTCATTCCGAGTTCAGTCGCTACCTTGATAAAGCTCTCTTTCTCGCTGGTGAAAAAACCGAATTTATTTTTATCTACCGCGAGAGTGCTCTCATACGGATATTTGACGATAGATGCGAGAGTTGGATATGTCATGGCGAATCCACCTTTTCTGCGTCCGTTAAACTGATGCGTGAGCAGACGGAATGCATTGGCATTGCCATCAAAGCGGGTGAGATCACCCCATTGCTCAGGAGTGAGTTTATACTGTAGCTCACGACCTGCTCCCTCGCTGAAAAATGTGGATATGGCTTTTTCTCCGGAGTGACCGAACGGAGGATTGCCGAGGTCATGTGCGAGACATCCGGCGGCAACAATCTCTCCCATCGCGTCCAGTTTGTTTACCCATGGCTTGCCGGAGTATTTTTCCTTAAGCAGTATTGACACTTCATTTGCAAGTGAACGTCCTACACAAGCCACTTCAATGCTATGAGTGAGTCGGTTGTGCACAAAGATGCTTCCCGGCAGCGGGAATACCTGTGTTTTATTCTGAAGGCGCCTGAACGGAGAGGAGAAAACAAGTCGGTCATAGTCTCTGGTAAAGTCTGAGCGCAGACCCTTGCGGCTGTCATGGTAATCTTCCAGTCCGAATCTTTTGTCGCAAATAAGTTTATCCCAATGCATCATGAGTGCAAAGTTACTAAAAAATCAAGAGAGTGTGCCAATCCATTTGGCACACTCTCTTGAATTCAATAGGGGATGAAAAACGTGTTCTTGGTTATTCGGGTAGCTTGCCAACTTCAGGGTCAACACCCCACTGCTGCTGTGCGAGGCGGCGGTAGTTGTTGTAGCGCCACTGTGCATTAGCTTTGGCTGCTGCGAATAGTTCAGCTGCTTCAGCGGGATACTGCTTGACGAGTGAGGCATAGCGCACCTCGCCTTTAAGGAAGTCCTCAAACTTATCCCAGTCGGGAGCCTTGCTGTCGAGTGTGAAGGGGTTGTTGCCTTCACGCTCTGCATCGGGATTGTAGCGCCAGAGTGACCAGTAGCCGCATTCAACAGCCTTAGCCTCTTCCTGCTGTGAGCGACCCATGCCGGCTTTGATACCGTGGTTGATACAGGGTGCGTAAGCGATGATGAGAGAAGGTCCGTCATAAGCTTCAGCCTCGCGGATTGCTTTGAGGGTCTGAGCCTGGTCAGCACCCATTGCGATCTGAGCGACATAAACATAGCCGTAGGTTGAAGCGATAAGACCGAGGTCTTTTTTGCGGATGCGTTTGCCGCTGGCAGCGAATTTGGCGATAGCTCCGAGAGGGGTAGCTTTTGATGCCTGACCGCCGGTGTTTGAGTAAACTTCGGTGTCAACAACGAGAACGTTGATGTTTTTGCCGCATGCGAGCACGTGGTCAAGACCGCCGAAGCCTATGTCATAGCTGGCACCGTCACCGGCGATAATCCAGTGTGAACGCTTAACGAGGTAGTGCTTGAGATCAAGGATGGTCTTGCACTTGTCGCAACCGCATTTTTCTGCGAGAGGCAGAAGTTTGTCGGTGATTTCGCGTGTCTTGACAGGATCGTTGGCGTTATCAAGCCATTCCTGGGCGAGAGTCTTGATTTCAGCAGAGCAGTCAGCGCATTCCGCGATACCTTTCATGGTAGCGGTGAGACGGTTGCGGAGCTGTTCGTTGGCGATGAACATACCGAGACCGAATTCAGCGAAGTCCTCGAAAAGTGAGTTGCCCCAAGCAGGACCGTGACCCTTATCGTTAACAGTATAAGGGGTCGAGGGTACGGAACCGGAGTATATAGATGAGCAACCGGTTGCGTTAGCTACCATCTCGTGGTCACCGAAGAGCTGAGATATGAGTTTCACATAAGGAGTTTCACCGCAACCGGAGCAAGCGCCTGAGAATTCAAAGAGAGGAGTTGCAAACTGGCTGTTCTTGACATTTGCTTTGGTGTCAACGAGATCCTGTTTGCTCTTCACAGACTTAACGCAGTATTCCCAGTCTTTCTGAACATCAAGCTGGGTTTCAAGAGGCTTCATGACGAGAGCCTTTTCGCCCTTCTTGCCGGGACATACATCGGCGCAGTTGCCGCAACCGAGACAGTCGAGAACGTCAACAGCCTGGATGAAACGCATTCCTGTGAATGTTTTGCCTATAGCGGGTATTGTGCCTTTTTCGCCGAAAGGTGAAGCGGCAACCTCAGCCTCGTCAAGAACAAATGGACGGATAGCAGCGTGAGGACAAACGTATGCACACTTGTTGCACTGGATACAGTTGTCAGAAATCCATTCGGGAACGAAAGTCGCTACACCGCGCTTTTCAGAGCGGGCTGTGCTCTGCTGCCATGTGCCGTCTGCGATATCCTTGAAGTCGGAAACCTTGAGGAGGTCACCATCCTGAGCGTTGATAGGACGAACGAGTTTGGTGATGAAGGGATTTTCATCAGTATTGGTGGCTTTTTCCTCAACAGTGAGGTTGCTCCATGCAGGGTCAACTTCAAGTTTAGCATACTCGTTACCGCGGTCAACAGCAGCATAGTTCTTATCAACCACATCCTGACCCTTCTTGCCATAGCTCTTGACAATGAATTTCTTCATCTGCTCAACAGCGAGGTCAACAGGGATAACTTCGGTGATGCGGAAGAATGCGCTCTGAAGAATGGTGTTTGTGCGGTTGCCGAGACCAATTTCCTGTGCAATCTTGGTAGCATCGATATAATATACGGTGATATTATGGTCAGCGAAATATTTCTTCACCTTGTTGGGTAGGTTCTTGGCAAGTTCCTCGCCTTTCCAGATTGTGTTGAGAAGGAATGTGCCACCGTCACGAAGTCCGCGTGTCACATCATAGAGGTGAAGGTATGCCTGAACGTGACAAGCCACGAAGCAAGGAGTTGTTACGAGATATGTTGAACGGATAGGCTCGTCACCGAAGCGGAGGTGAGAGCAGGTGAAACCACCGCTCTTCTTGGAGTCGTAAGCGAAGTATGCCTGGCAATACTTATTGGTGTTGTCACCGATAATCTTGACAGAGTTTTTGTTTGCACCTACGGTTCCGTCAGCTCCAAGACCGTAGAACTTAGCCTCAAACATCTTGTCGTTGAGCACTATGGGTGCAACCGGGGGAAGAGATGTGAAGGTCACATCGTCTATGATGCCGAGAGTAAAGTGGTCTTTGGGTTCGGGAAGTGCGAGGTTTTCGAAAACAGAGATGATTTCGGCAGGAGTTGTATCCTTTGACGCGAGACCGAAACGACCGGCAACAATAGCTGGTGCGTTTTCAACACCTTTGTATGCTTCACAAACATCAAGGTAGAGGGGTTCGCCGGGAGCACCGGGCTCTTTTGTGCGGTCAAGCACGGCTATGCGCTTTGCTGTAGTTGGTATAGCAGCGAGAAGGTGCTTGGCAGAGAATGGACGATATAGATGCACAGCGACGAGACCCACTTTTTCGCCTTTAGCGCGGAGGTAGTCAACAGCTTCCTGAGCAGCCATACAGCCGGAACCCATAGCGATGATAACGCGGTCTGCCTGCGGATCACCGTAGTAGTCGAATAGGTGATATTCTCTTCCGGTGATTTCAGAAATCTTGCCCATGTAGTATTCAACGATTTCGGGCACTGCGCTATAGTAGTTGTTGCAAGCTTCGCGGTGCTGGAAGAATACATCACTGTTTTCAGCCATACCGCGGGCAACAGGAGCATCGGGGTTGAGCGCTCTCTCTCTGAACTCGGCAACAGCCTCACGGTCAAGGAGGGGAGCGAGATCTTCCTGCTCGAGCATTTCGATTTTCTGAATTTCGTGAGAGGTGCGGAATCCGTCAAAGAAGTTGACGAAAGGCACGCGGCTCTTGATGGTAGCGAGATGAGCTACTGCCGCGAGATCCATAACTTCCTGAACCGAGCCTTCGGCAAGCATGGCGCAACCGGTCTGACGGGTTGCCATAACGTCCTGATGGTCGCCGAAAATACTGAGCGCATGAGAAGCGATAGTACGTGCACTTACATGGAACACGCAGGGAAGAAGCTCACCGGCAATCTTATACATGTTCGGAATCATAAGCAGCAGACCCTGAGATGCTGTATAGGTGGTGGTCAGGGCACCTGCCTGAAGGGAGCCATGTACCGCTCCGGCAGCACCGCCCTCACTCTGCATCTCCTGAACGAGCACAGTCTCGCCAAAGATGTTCTTACGTCCTGCAGCAGCCCATTCGTCCACATATTCAGCCATTGTGGAGGATGGGGTGATGGGATAGATAGCGGCAACCTCTGTGAACATATACGAGATATGCGCAGCAGCCTGGTTACCGTCACAGGTCAAGAATTTCTTTTCCTTACTCATAAAATGTAATCTATTTAGATTGGTATAGAATTTTTGCGAAGTTACGAATTTATCCGAATAGAAATATTAATAAAGAGGGATATTTTTTTGAATCTGTAAATATGTTGTAAAGCATAGTCTGTTCGGTTAAGGATATTTTTCGCTTGTTTTTGTGGGAATAATCCTGATTTATGGACGGGGGGAGATAAATTCGTGCGCCCGTATGTTAAATAATTCTAAATAGAGGGTCGCGTATGGTTGATGTATCGCTAAATGTTATTACTTTTGTGTGTGTGTTTTTCATAGTATTAGATATGTATCTTATAAACATCTGACGATGCCGACGAACTCAAG
>CAMWYV010000036.1 GCA_947178565.1 uncultured Porphyromonadaceae bacterium
CAACTATAGATGTGGGAGCCGGTATAATTGATATTTTAGCAACGCTTGGCAGAGGCGCAAAAGAAATTGTCGCAACAAGAGCGACGTTTCTCAAAAAACACGGTACTTTCATTGGGAAAAAGATGAATTAGATGTTTGATGTGCAAATATAATGAAAAAACGGGTGAGAAGTGGCTTAGAACAAAATGTTTTGGATGCGTTAAAGATTTTTTTCTTTAATCGTTGGAATGATGGCTAATTTAATTTACTTTTGCAGAACGTATAAGTTCCGTTAATCCAAATAACCGAAAATAAATCTAAATTTCATTATCACTATGTGGTTAACATCCTCATCCATAGGAAGGAAGCTAGTGATGGCTATCACTGGAGCATGCCTTATCCTATTCGTAACATTCCACTGTCTGATGAACGGTGTTGCGCTGTTCTGGCCCCAGGGCTACAACGCAGTGTGTGAATTTCTCGGTGCAAACTGGTATGCATTGGTAGCAACTGTAGGTCTTGCCGCCCTCGTTGTAATCCATATCATCTATGCAGTTTGGCTCACCCTTCAGAACCGTAAGGCTCGCGGTACCGACCGTTATGCTGTAACCAGCCGTCCCCAGCAGGTTGAGTGGGCAAGCAAGAATATGCTTGTTCTCGGTATTGTGGTTCTTGCATTCCTTGTTGTTCACTTCATCCAGTTCTGGGCAAAGATGCAGCTTGCTGAAGTTCTCGGGTGTGAGTATGAGACAAACGGGGTTGAAGTTCCGCCGGCTGCGGGTACAATGTTTATTCAGATCGCATTCTCACAGATCTGGACTCCTATTGTTTACATTATCGGTTTCGTTGCTCTTTGGTTCCACATGAACCACGGTTTCTGGTCAATGTTCCAGAGTGCCGGTTGGGACAACGACATCTGGATTAAACGTCTCAAATGCATCGGATGCTGGTGGACCACAATTGTAGTAGGTCTATTCATAGCTCAGGCAATCGTATTTACAGTTCGCGCAAACCGTGAGAACGCGTTTGAAACACAGCTTAAGGAATACTATGAGTGGAAAAGTGCAGCAAATGTGCTTGACACCGATGTGTTCAATGCCGGTGAACCTTTCAGTGAATCAGCTTCATGTAGCGAGCAGGCTTGTGACGGACAGTCATGCGGTGAGCACGCTTGTGAAAAAGCAGAATGTGAAAACAATACTAACGAATAATTAACACAATCACAGATATGGCAGACTTAAAAAGTGTAGAGGGAATGATTGATTCTACCCCTATAATGAAGGATTACGCCGACATCGAATCCTCCAAGCTCCCCGAATATCAGATTGACTCTAAGGTGCCCGAAGGTCCACTCGCAGAGAAATGGACCAACTACAAGGCTCATCAGAAACTTGTCAATCCCGCCAATAAGCGCAATCTTGATGTGATTGTGGTAGGCACAGGTCTTGCAGGCGCATCAGCGGCTTCTACTCTTGCCGAACTTGGCTTCAATGTATCCAATTTCTGTATTCAGGATAGCCCCCGCCGCGCTCACTCTATAGCGGCACAGGGTGGTATCAACGCAGCTAAGGATTATCAGAACGACGGTGACTCTGTTTACCGCCTCTTCTACGATACAGTAAAAGGCGGTGACTTCCGCAGCCGTGAGGCAAACGTTTATCGTCTCGCGGAGGTGTCAAACAATATTATCGACCAGTGTGTGCAGCAGGGTGTGCCTTTCGCACGTGAATACGGCGGTCTTCTTGCAAACCGCTCATTCGGCGGTGCTCAGGTAAGCCGTACTTTCTATGCCAAAGGTCAGACCGGTCAGCAGCTCCTTCTTGGGGCATACGCTTCACTCAACCGTCAGATTCAGAAAGGTCAGGTGAAATCATACAACCGTCGTGAGATGCTTGACCTCGTTATCATTGACGGTCGTGCACGCGGTATTATCGTGCGTAATCTCGTAACCGGTGAGCTTGAACGCTATGCCGCTCATGCAGTTGTTCTCGCAACCGGAGGATACGGTCGTACATTTTTCCTTTCAACCAACGCTATGGGCTGCAACGGCTCAGCCGCTATTCAGGCATTCAAGAAAGGCGCATACCTTTCCAACCTCGCGTTCACCCAGATTCACCCCACATGTATCCCCGTTCACGGTGAGGATCAGTCTAAGCTCACACTTATGAGCGAATCTCTCCGTAACGACGGACGTATATGGGTGCCCAAGAAAAAAGAGGATGCGGAAGCAATTCGAGCAGGCAAGAAAAAGCCGACCGATATACCCGATGAGGACCGCGACTTCTATCTGGAACGCCGCTATCCCGCATTCGGCAACCTTTGCCCCCGCGACATCGCCAGCCGTGCAGCTAAAGAACGTTGCGACGCAGGCTATGGTGTTGGAACAGGTAACGCTGTATATCTTGATTTCAAGTATGCTATCCAACGCCTCGGCGCAGATGTTGTCCGTGACCGCTACGGTAACCTCTTCGATATGTATCAGATGATTTCTGATGACAATCCTTATGAAACACCGATGATGATTTTCCCCGCCAGCCACTACACAATGGGCGGTATCTGGGTTGATTATGAACTTCAGACTTCGATCAAGGGTCTTTTCGCAATCGGTGAATGTAACTTCTCTGACCATGGCGCGAACCGTCTCGGTGCTTCCGCTCTCATGCAGGGTCTTGCCGATGGCTACTTCGTTCTGCCTTACACAATGCAGAACTATCTCAGCGATCAGATCAAGGTGCCTCACTTCAGCACCGACACCCCCGAGTTTGATAAGGCACAGAAGGATGTTGAGGACCGTATCGCCAAGCTCATGGCTATCAAGGGTACCAAGAGTCCGGATGAAATCCACAAGCGTCTCGGTCATGTGATGTGGAATCTTGTAGGTATGGGTCGTACACTCCAGAGCCTTGTTCAGGCTATAGATGAGCTTGAGGATGTGCGCAAGGAATTCTACAATGATCTACGCATTGTGGGTAGTGCAAACGACCTTAACACAGAGCTTGAAAAGGCACTTCGTCTTGAAGATTTCCTCGTGATGGCCAAGATGATGGCTATTGATGCTCTTCACCGTAACGAAAGCTGTGGCGCTCACTTCCGTGAGGAGTATCAGACCGCAGACGGAGAAGCTAAGCGTGATGACGAGAACTATATGTATGTGAGCTGCTGGAAATACACCGGTGACAATGAGAAGCCCGTTCTTCTCAAGGAGCCTCTCAAGTATGAAGCTATCCAGGTTCAGACACGTAACTATAAGTCATAAATAGTAAACCACGGGGTTGTGCCTGATTTTCCTCCGGCATAGCCTACCAAATAAAAATCATATCAAATGGAAACAACAATCAGCGTAAACCTGAAAATTTGGCGTCAACGTGGTCCTAAAGAGAAAGGCCAGTTCGCCACATATCACCTCGACAACGTGTCGACAGGCAGCAGCTTCCTTGAGATGCTTGACATGCTCAATCAGCAGCTTGTAGAAAAAGGAGAGGAGCCTGTAGTGTTTGACAGTGACTGCCGCGAAGGTATCTGCGGCATGTGCTCGCTCTACATCAACGGTCATCCTCATGGACCGGTGCAGGGTATCACAACCTGTCAGCTCCACATGCGTAAGTTTAATGACGGCGATACCATTACTATAGAACCATGGCGTTCTGCCGCTTTCCCGGTGATTCGTGACCTGATGGTTAACCGTAATGCGTTTGACCAGATTCAGCAGGCTGGAGGCTATGTATCGTTCAACTGCGGTGGTGCACCTGATGCAAATGCTACTCCTATCTCAAAAGAGGTAGCTGATGTGGCTATGGATTCAGCAACTTGTATTGGTTGCGGCGCTTGTGTGGCAGCTTGCAAAAACGGTTCCGCAATGCTCTTCGTTTCAGCGAAGGTGAGTCAGTTCGCTCTCCTGCCTCAGGGTCAGGTAGAACGTAAGCGTCGTGCCCGCGCTATGGTCAAGAAGATGGATGAACTCGGATTCGGCAACTGTACCAATACTGGTGCTTGTGCCGCAGAATGCCCAAAAAACATTCCTCTGAGCAATATTGCCCGTCTTAACCGCGAATTTGTTAAAGCAAAATGCGCTGAATAATATCAGCAACGATATTTCAACCAAGAGAGGCGTGACCGATTTGGCGCGCCTCTCTTTCGTATCAGATAGTAGGGATTATCACAATTTTGTATTGTCTGGCTTGCTTAACGGAGTGTTTAACTATTTTTAAAGCAGGGGAGTAAATAAACATAGCTGTAATTCGTTTATTTTGCAACATATTAGACTGATTGTGTGAACGTCACACATATTTTGCTATTGGAAAGTATAATGGGATTCGGTAAGATTACAAAGAACGTAATTGTTGCGGCATTTGCTGTATTCGGCATGTCAGGCTCATTTTCAGTCGGTGCCCAGCAGAAAGGATATGTTTTGGACGGAAGTCATGAGCAGGTGCATGCTTTGAGGGAGAACTATGGAAAGGGAAACCTCATAGGTGTTAAGAAGGATAAGCTTGAATTCTGGTATATAGTAAAAGATTTGAATGCTAAAGACTGGAATGTGATTCTAACATACCCTCGATGGAAAGAGGGAATGGTGGATTTAAATACTACCGAGCTCCCTGATATGGCAGCATACTATCCGTGGGGTGGCTGGGCAGGTATCATGCATAATGACCAGCTCTTTTATGTCAGTAAATTTGTTCCGACGTATTCTGAAAGATATGGTGATTACGGTGACTATGATTTGTTTCATTCAGCACTATCTATAGCAACTGCAACGTATCTGACCAAAAATGGTGTGATGCATAAAGCGATAGTTGATAAGATTGGTGACTATGCACTGTCGGAAAGTGATATTCGTGTTATTGATGTGATATTGTATAGCGATGATAACGGCGGAGAAGATCCTGATCTGGAATTTGGTGACTATGTGTTTTATAACTGCCGTAATTTCATCGGGCTTCCCGAAGGCTCACCATATAAGGTGATTCCAAACAATGTCACCAAAATAGGTAAGGGCATATTCAAAGATTGCTCCGCTATGACCAGGATGATTATAGGTGATAAGGTGTCGGTAATTCCTGAAGAAACCTTTGATGGCTGTACGTCGCTGAGAGAACTGAAGCTGGGAGCGAGTGTTAAGGAGATAAGATGCTCTATTTCCGGGTTGAAGCGACTGGCAATCAGTGCACCTACTCCGCCAGCTATTGCCGCAGGATGTGTAGTTGAAGCTGAGGAGATCTGGGTTCCGGAGCAATATCTGGAGAATTACAAAACAGTATGGACAGGCAAGAATATAAAACCGTACAGTTTTAAATTCCGTGCTAATCCGGTAAAGGCTTTTGCCGGCTATCAGGCAGATGTGAGATTTGAACGTGTGTCTCCGGGAGAGGGTGAAAACAATTATGTGTATTGCTATCCGCGAGAAAAAGACAACAATGGCAACCAGAATTATCTATGGACGGTGGATGCCACACATGGAAGTAATACTGCGTCAGGCAAATTCAAGACCGTGTGGTATTCCTATGACTGCGACAAAAGAAAAGACCTTGCGGCAGGCAATGTTGTGTATGAAGACCTCACCAGAGTGCGTTTCGATAAACAGGGTACCTATAAACTATATTACACAACTCTTGATATCACCAACCATACAGAGGAAGTAACGGTCGAAGTTGACCCACTTCCATTAGATTATGTGCCGGTAGAGGCTCTGTCCATCACCGGTGGACCGAACAAACATACTCTAAGAGTAAACGGAACGGATAAACTCGGATATGTTATCAGCACGCCTACTCAAGGAGGTAAGCCGGCTACTTATAAGACCGTCACATGGTCAAGCTCTAATCCTGAAATCGCGACAGTTGATGAAAATGGTCGGATAACCGGAATAGCTCCCGGCAAAGCGGTGATTACAGCCACAACTACTGATCCATATGTGCCGGAAATAACAGCGACATACACTCTCAACATTATTCAGCGCATGGAGAGCTTTATTCTGCAGGCAAACTATGGCGGGGTTTGGGAAGAGATCGAGAGAGGCTATGGGAATAAATATAGTATTGAAGGGCTGGTGGGTGAAACGCTTCAGATTCGTCCGGTTTGTTTCCCCGAAGGCACATCCTATACCAGTTTATATATTTCAGTAGATCAATTCACGCCTTACCCGGAGGGATTCCCCGAGGTGGAAATAGATGATCAGACAGGTACGATATTGCTTAAATCGGCAGGTAAAGCTCAGCTGAATGTGGCTGTGAGAGATGGTGATGCCGGCGATGCCGGTGTGATCAAGGAGATGCCGATACTTCTGACCTGCTATGACGAGACTGCCACCACTACAGTCAGTCAAATACTTGTCAAGGAGGTAGAAACCGGTAATTCGTATAATTATAGTGTGGGTTATACCGGAGAGGTTACAGACCGGGTTGCTCTAAGGGTGTCGTATAACGGTAATGCTCAATTGAAGCAGGTGAAATGGGAGTGTGATAAACCGGATATAGCTGAGATAGTGCCTGTATCGCAGGTTGCAACACTCGCAGAAGATACCGATCCGCAATACCACTTCACCCTCATCTGTAAAAAGCCAGGAACGGCGCGCTTGACGGCAACTCCATTAGATGGTGGTTATGCCTCAGCCAGTTTTCCTGTCACTGTCAATCAGCCGGTTATGGTGTCGGTGCCTATTGAGCAGACTGCAAGGGTAGAGGATGGGAAGACAGATGTAAAAGTATTCACCAATAATTTCAGTTTTGAAATTCATAATGATGCAACTGCAACCCTTGTATATCCATCAGCGGGAGAAACCAACGGACTGACGTCCGGCGGTATCCCGACAACTCCCTATGAGTTCACTTATCCCGGAGATGTTGTATATAGGAATGGCGGCAATAATTATGTATGGTCACCGTATATGGATTCTGTAGGCTACAAAAATAAAGATTTATATTTCACGGCGTTGAAGATTCCTGAAACAATAAAAGTGAATGGTAAAGAATATACGGTAAATGCCATAGGTGATTATGCTTTCGCCGGTAGCAATGTAAGGTGTGTGCACATACCCAATACAGTTACTTCTATCGGCAGCTATGCGTTCAAAGATGCAAAGCAGTATAAGGGACTTGCAGAGGTTTCAAATTTTGCCGTAATGCCTGATGCTGTCACTGTTATAGGAAAAGGAATATTCAGTGGATGCTCGGCAATGGAGGGTATGATTATCGGCAATGGACTGGTGGAGGTGCCGGAAGAAACCTTTGACGGATGCAGCTCCTTGAAATATCTGACAATTGGTACAGATGTGGAAAGAATCCGTTGTTCGGTAGATTTGTCCGGGGAAGATGCAGTCCTCAGCTACACTTCAGTGGTTCCACCTGTTTTTGATGAAAGTTGTGCGTTTAAAACTAAGAGTGGTATATGCGTGCCGGAATCCGAAAAGAGTGTGTATCAGGCGGTATTTCCCGGGGTCTCGGTTAAGGGTTTGTCAATAGCAGTAGTGCCTGAACGCACAATAACATATATTGGCTCACCTATCCGGTTCATCTATGATAATACATCATCAAGGAATGGACATTGCAATTATATGATGTTTTATCCGGATATAGAAAATCCGACCGGTGGAGAATTTACAGTGACTTCAGAAGGGTCATTGAGTAACGACTGGATTTCCTGGAGTTTTGATGCGGTTTCGGCTGTAAAAAATGCGTCAACAATAGATGAGCCTGATAAACAGGTATCAATTTCTTTTGCGTCGGAAGGTGAACATAAGATTTATTTTCATGACCTGTGTGTGCCGGCTATTGTTTCAGAGCCGATAAGTATTGAAGCCGTGACCGGTGTGGCAGTGACGAAAATCAACATTGATGATGTACCTGCTTATCTTGATGTGAACGGAAATGCCAGACTCAGTCTAACGGTTCTTCCGTATAATGCTACGAATAAATCAATATTATGGGTATTTGATAAAGAGGGTATAATTGAAGTTGATGAGAAAAACAACATGACTGCGGTAGCCCCCGGAACCGTGAAGGTAAAGGCGGTTTCCACTGACCCGTTTTGTGAGCGAATATCTTCCGCCGAATACACTGTAGTAGTTAAGAAATCTGTGGAAGACGTCAAGATAATGAGTGACGGGGTCGCTGTTTCCTCTACAGTCATCTAAGGCTATACAGGAGAAATTATTGCTCTTACCGCAATGGTGTAGCCGGAAGATTGAGAATTTGAAA
>CAMWYV010000037.1 GCA_947178565.1 uncultured Porphyromonadaceae bacterium
GTATTACGATACAACTGGCATGCAGGATAGCGCAAGGCGGTTTGTCAGTGCTTTTGACAGTATTGTGGCACGACTTTCTGTGTCAAAACGCGCCCGTATTCTGCTCTCGATGAATTCTCCGGCAAAAATTGCAGTTCTTTTAGCACGCCGGGAGCCGGATGAAGCGCTTGTCAGGGAAATAGAGAAGCAACTCGATGGAGATAATTCGCTGCTTGAGGAATTTTCAGCAACTTTTGACGCAGCACAAAAACGATTAAAACGCATAGACAATGAAAACAGTGAGTCACTACGCACAGATGATTGAGACCGCAATCTCAGCCCTTCCGCTTGATAAACAACCCACCGGATTATACGCACCTATACGTTATGCATTGGAAGCGGGGGGCAAAAGGCTGCGTCCCGTGCTCACTCTGTCTGTAGCGGATGCTATGTGTGGTAATGCCGCATGTGCAGTCAATCAGGCGTTAGGTGTTGAGATGTTTCATAACTTCACCCTTCTCCATGACGATGTTATGGATAATGCGGATGTACGTCGCGGTCGTCCGACAGTTCACCGCAAGTATTCCGAGAATACGGCGATTCTTAGTGGTGATGCAATGCTTACTCTTGCCGGAATGTTAGTAATGAAAGATTGTCAGGACACTAAATTACGCAGAGTCCTCAACCTTTTCAACAAAACGGCGGTAGAGGTGTATGAGGGTCAGCAGTTTGATGTGGATTTTGAGTCACGCAACGATGTTACTGTAGAGGAATACCTTGAAATGATTCGCCTCAAAACCTCCGTTCTGCTCGGGTGCGCCTGTGAGATGGGTGCCATAATGGCAGACGCTGATGAAGCGACTTGCAAGGCGTTTTACAATTACGGTGAGAAACTGGGACTGTCTTTTCAACTTAAAGATGATTGGCTTGACACCTATGGTGATCCGCTCACTTTCGGCAAAGAAATCGGTGGAGATATAGCAAACGAAAAAAAAACCTGGTTGTTGATTACCGCGATGGCAGAAGACCGTTCCGGTATTCTTGACGAGGTTTTGGGTAAGAATCTTCCGTTACCGCAAAAAATAGAGAAGGTGAGGGTAGTGTATGACACCCTCGATTTGTCGGACAGATGCCGCAGACTGGAAGAAAAATATGCAGCGGAGGCTGTGGAGTGGCTGCAATCGGTGAAAATGAACGAAGATGTAAGAGATTTCTTTACCTCACTTGCTGTTAACTCTGTAAAACGCACAAAATGAATCTGACAGACACCCACACCCACCTCTATCTCGAAGAATTTGATCCTGCCCAGGAAGAAGTGGTTAACAGGGCTGTTGAATCGGGAGTGAAACGTATGATATTTCCGAATGTAGGAATAGATACGGTCGGGAGGATGAAAAAGCTGAATAACCGGTTTCCGGATAATACTTTCATGGCTATGGGATTGCATCCTACAGAGATTAATGAATCCGCTGAAGAAACCTATGCCGCTATCGAGGAAGAATTTTTATCCGGTGTGGATAAATGGGTGGCAGTGGGAGAAATCGGTATGGATCTATACTGGGACAAGACATTTGCCTCCGCTCAGATGGATATTCTTGACCGACAGCTTTCTCTTGCCGGGAAATATGATTTACCGGTTATAATTCATTGCCGTGAGGCTCTTGACCCCACCCTTGAAGTGTTTGAGAGCCATAGGGGAATGAAAGGCGTTTTTCACAGTTTTGGCGGTAGTGCCGCAGATGTAGAAAGAATCAGAAATATAGCCGGTGATTTTTATTTCGGAATAAACGGAATAGTCACATTCAAGAACTGTGAAGTGAAATCAGTTCTCCCTCATATAACTCCGCAGAGAATCCTCCTTGAAACCGATGCCCCCTATCTGGCGCCGGTGCCTGTGCGTGGCAAAAGAAACGAAAGTTCATATCTCATTCACACCGCACGTTTTGTCGCTGATATACTCGGTATGAAAGAAGATGCGTTGGCTGATATTACATCTGCCAACGCAACCAATCTTTTCAAGCTTTAGAGGCTGCAGTGTAAGTGCGCCCCTCAGAGTGATTTACCCTCCGAAATTATCGTAGTGAATATTCTCCGGATCAACTCCGAGATTATCGAGCATGCCTTCCACAGCCTTACTCATCGGACCAGGACCGCACATATAGTATTCGATATCTTCAGGATTCTCGTGATTTTTCAGGTATGTGTCATAAATCACCTGATGAACGAATCCCGGAGTGTATTTCACACCTGCGGCATCCGCTGCTGGATCGGGACGGTCAAGTGCAAGATGGAACTTGAAGTTGGGGAACTCCTTTTCAAGTTTCAGGAAATCATCAAGGTAGAACACTTCGTTGAGGGCTCTTGCACCGTAGAAATAGTTCATCACACGGTCTGTAGTTTTCAGAGTCTTGGTCATATGCATGATCTGTGCCCTGAGAGGCGCCATACCGGCGCCGCCTCCTATCCACATCATCTCCTTGTTACTGTCGAAGATAGGATGGAAATCTCCGTAAGGACCGCTCATGATTACCTTGTCCCCCGGTTTGAGAGTGAAAATATAGCTTGATGCGATACCTGGCATCACATCCATGAAACCCACTTCCGGTTTCGGTTTCATCGGAGGAGTGGCGATTCTGACTGTGAGCATTATTCTGTCACCTTCGGCAGGATAGTTTGCCATCGAATAGGCGCGGACTGTTGTTTCGGTGTTCTTGCACTTCAATGAGAACAGACCATACTGTTCCCATGCCGGCAGATATTCCGGTCCGATGAGCGCCTTGTCAATATCCTTGTCATAGCTCATCTCGTAGGGGGGAATCTTAATCTGCGCGTAAGATCCCGGAATAAAATCCATGTGCTGACCCGGAGGGAGAGCAACAATGAATTCCTTGATAAATGTGGCTACGTTATTATTGGAAATCACCTCACATTCCCACTCCTTGATATCGAGAACCGATGCGGGAACACCTATTTTCATATCCTCTTTCACCTTCACCTGGCAGGCGAGGCGCCAGTCATCCTTGATCTGTTTTCTTGTGAAATGCACGGCTTCGGTAGGCAGAATATCGCCTCCCCCCTCGAAAACCTGCACCTTGCACTGTCCGCAACTGCCTTTACCGCCGCATGCTGATGGCAGAAAGATATTTTTATCTGCGAGAGTGCTCAGTAGCGGTTTGCCGGATTCGGCTGTCACTTCACGGTCATTATTGATTGTTATGTGAACTTCACCCGAGTGCACGAGATAGTGCTTCGCAACAAGAAGAACACACACAAGAATTATTGTGACCGCTAGAAAAACCGCTATGCCTGCGATTATTGTGAGCGTTCCCGCTGCACTGAAGCCTAATATAGTGTTGATTGCCATATGTTCAGATTTTTATGCCGAGAAAACTCATAAAGGCTATGCCCATAAGAGCTGTTATGATAAATGTGATACCTGTTCCACGAAGAGGAGCGGGTATATTGGAATAAGTGGCTATTCTTTCGCGTATCGCAGCGATAGCTACAATTGCGAGAAGCCATCCGATACCCCAGCCTCCACCTGCACACACTGCAGTCCATACACTCGGAAAGTCTCGTTGCTGCATGAAAAGCGAGCCGCCCAGAATCGCACAGTTTACAGCGATGAGAGGCAGGAATATACCCAGCGAGGAATATAACGTGGGGCTGAATTTCTCCACCGCCATCTCCACAAGCTGAGTCATAGATGCAATCACGGCAATAAACATGATCAGAGAAAGAAAGCTCAGGTCAACATCGGCATACTCCGGACCTAGCCACGCAAGTGCGCCAGCTTTCAGCACATACGTTTCAAGAAGATAGTTCGCGGGCAGCGTTATGACAAGCATAAATGTAACAGCCACTCCAAGACCGAAGGCGGTCTTAACATTCTTTGACACGGCGAGAAAGGAGCACATGCCGAGGAAGTAAGCGAAAATCATGTTATCGACAAAAATCGACCGGATAAATATGTTCAGATTTTCCATATCTTGAATTTAGCGTTGGTCAAGGTTCCTGTAAGTCTTTGTTGCGTGCGCGCTGCACCCAGATGATGCATGCCACAACGATGAGTGCCATAGGCGGCAGAATCATAAGACCGTTATTCACATATCCCGCTTCATAGAAGCTCTGGGGCACTACCTGATAGCCGAGAAGAGTGCCGCTTCCGAGCAGTTCACGGAAAAAACCGACAATCACAAGGATTATGGTATAGCCGAGACCGTTTCCTATTCCATCAAGGAACGAAGCCCACGGACGGTTTGCCATAGCGAATGCCTCGAGACGCCCCATTAGAATGCAGTTGGTGATAATCAACCCGATGAATACCGAGAGCTGCTTGCTCACATCGTATGCGTATGCTTTGAGAAGCTGATCCACGATAACCACAAGCCCGGCAACGACTACAAGTTGCACTATGATGCGGATATTGGTAGGTATTGTATTTCTTATCAAAGATATGATCACGTTTGAGAACGCAAGAACCGCTATAACCGAAATGCCCATCACTATTGCCGGCTCAAGTTTGGCTGTAACCGCGAGCACCGAGCAGATGCCGAGTACCTGGACAACTACGGGGTTGTTTTTTGAAAGCGGGTTAAACAACACGCTTTTATTTGAAATCTTATCTGCCATGACTGTTACTTGCTAAGGTTAATGAGGAAAGTGCGATAGGGAGCGAGGCAGTTGGCAAGCATACTTCCGACCCCCTTGCTGGTTATTGTGCCGCCGCTCACTCCATCTACATAGTCTTCGTTTCCAGCAGGTTTCTGACCGGCTTTTACAACGGCTATAGGCATAAACTCGTTGTTCTTGATCAGTTGCTTACCTTCAAACTGGTCGCTGAAAGCAGGCTTCTCTATTTCGGCTCCGAGCCCCGGTGTCTCGCCCTGATGTGCAAAATATGCGCCATACACTGTCGAGCCATCGGAATCTACTGAAACATATCCCCATATCGGTCCCCAGAGACCGGCTCCATACACCGGCAGGATATATTTGACTGTGCCGTTGTCAAGACGGCATTCAAAAACCGGCAACTTGCGGTCATTGTCTGCAAGTCGTATCTGATTCGCCACATCTATGTCAAATGCTTTTCCTGCCACTTCTTCCCCGGCGCTGTTGATAACTTTCTGTCCGATGATATACTTGCTGAAATCGGCGCTGACTTCACCTTTGGCGGGAGTGATGTGCACCGAGGCAAGAATCTGTCTCATTTTGTCCATATCGGCATTCTCTGTCTGCTTGCCTCGCAAGCTCAGCGATGTGAATGCGAGCGCGGCTCCGACCACCGCCGCAAGCACCACGATATAAATCACAGTATAGGTATTGCTCTGCTTGTTCATGATTATTGAGCTTTAGCCTTCAGGCGGTTAACACGACGGCTTATATTTGATTGCACCACGCAATAGTCGATAAGCGGTGCAAACGCATTCATCAGAAGCACGGCAAGCATGGCTCCTTCTGGATAGCCGTTGTTATATACTCTTATTATTATCGCGATTATTCCCACCAGCAATCCGTAGATATATTTGCCTATGCCTGTACGCGCGGCGGTGACCGGATCTGTTGCCATAAACACTGCGGCAAAAGCAAATCCACCGAATAGAAGCTGTTGCAGCGGTGAGAGATAAGAAGCCGGATAGAGGGGAGTGGCACACCAGTTCACAACCGCTCCGGCTATAAGTCCGCCGGCAAACACCGAGAGCATGATGCGCCAGCTTGCGATTCCGGAAATGAGCAGAAGAGCCGCTCCGATGAGGATGCAGAGAGTGGAGGTTTCGCCGAAAGATCCGGGGATCAGTCCGAGAAACGCATCCCAGTTGCTCACTGTTTCACCGGCTATATTCTTGACAGCAGTGAAGCCATCGCTCATGGTTGCGATCTGCCCTAATGGGGTAGCTCCCGAGATGCCGTCGGTAAAAGTCACGGTGCCACCGAGTCCGCAGATAGGATTTGCAGAAATAAACGCACGGTCGCCGCTCATGCTTGCCGGATAGGCGAAGAAAAGAAACGCGCGGGTAACCAATGCCACATTAAATATATTATAGCCCGTGCCTCCGAATACCTCTTTAACGAAGATAACCGAGAAAGCGGTGGCTACCGCAAGCATCCACAGCGGAGTTTCGATAGGACAGATGAGCGGGATAAGAATACCGGTCACGAGAAATCCCTCCTGTATCTCCTCTTTGCGCCATTGCGCCACAATGAACTCTATTCCGAGACCCACGATATAGGTTGTGAGGATTTTGGGAAGGATTGCAAGAAATCCGTATGCCATTATGCTCCAGAACGGGAAAGAGGCAGCGTGTGAGCCGAGAAAATTCTGGTAGCCTGTATTATACATACCGAAAAACAGGCATGGCATCAAAGCCAGCACTACTATTATCATTATTCTCTTCGAGTCCAGACTGTCGTGGACGTGTACTCCGGAAGCCGATGTTGTTTTCGGGGTATAGAGAAAAGTTTCCAAGCCGTCAAAAACCGAATGAAAAGCCTGGAGCTTGCCTCCCGGTTCAAAATTCGGCTTGATGCGGTCCAAATATTTACGTAACATCAGAATAACGTTGGTTTAGTTTCACTCTATTTCTTTGCGGAGCCAGTCAAGCCCCTCTCTCACAGCTTTCTGAATTTCTGTTTTGGAAGGATCGACATATTCGCACAGTGCAAAATCTTCTGGAGCCACTTCGTAGATGCCGAGTTTTTCCATCATGTCGATATCGTGTGCGCCGATTGCTTTCAGAAGATACTCCGGCATTATATCCATAGGCATTACCTTGTCATACTCGCCGCTCATAATCATGGCACGGCGACCGCCGAGGATTCTTGCATCAGGAGAAAATCTCTTTTTGAAGAAACTGAACGGGAAGGAACGGCTTACGCTCATTTTTGACGGACTCAGAGATGCCCAGCCCATAAATTCGTCAACATCATCTCCTTCAGCCATAACTGTAACCTGAGTGTAGGGGAATCTGAGATAGCCGTCTTCGTTGATTTTGGTGCCGGTGAGAATATTTCCCGATATGATGCGCAGATGTTTTCCGTCTGAAGGCAGATGTCCGCCAAGAAGCGTCTTCACTGCAGCTCCCTGTACTGTTTCCGCGTAATAAGGATTTACGATTTCAGGACCTGTTACCGCAACCACAGTTGAATAATCGCGCTTACCGGTAAGGCACAACGCGCCGATTCTCGCCACGGTGGCGATGGAAAGAGTCCACACGGTCTCACCTTTATTAATAGGAGCGATTAGTGAAGCCTGCACTCCGGCATTGCCCGACGGGTGAGGTCCCTCTACAATGCAATGCACAGCTTCCGCAGGTATTTCAAAAGAATCTTCGGGACGGGTCGATACATAAACCTTGCCTTTGGTCAATGAAGCGAGAGCCTTGATTCCGGCGGTAATCTCTTTCTGTTTTCCGCGCAGTTCCTCGTTGAAATCAGGAGCAAGAGGGGATGAATCAAATGCAGTGACGAAAATATCCCGCGGTTCGCGGTCGGGGAGTGGTACGATGTCATAGGGACGCTGACGCATTTCCGCCCACAGCCCGCTCTCCTTTAAGGCTTGCGCTATTGAAGCGGCGGTGGAGTCAACGGTAAATGTTTTGCTCTCATTGCCCTCGGCAGTGATGATCACCCGCTCTATTTTGCGCCTCTCACCTCTTATTACAGAGGAAACAGTGCCCGCTACCGGTGAGGTGAGTTTTATTTCTTCATGATTTTTGTCATACATCAGAGGCGAGCCGGCAATAACCTTGTCTCCCTCCTTGACTTCCAGTTTAGGCAGAAAGCCGGGAAAATCATCCGGAATCAGTGCGACTGTCGCGGCAGGAATCTCCTGTGGCGTACTCCATTCCGCGCCACCCTTGATGCTCAGGTCGAGTCCGCGCCCGACTTTTAAGGATTTATCCATAGTAATGGTTGTGAAAGATTGGATGCGGTATTAAACGGTGCAAAGTTAATAAAATAATTTTGATAAATCGTTGCGAAAACTAA
>CAMWYV010000038.1 GCA_947178565.1 uncultured Porphyromonadaceae bacterium
CGTCTGTCATGCCCAACAGCTTCTGAAACGGCCATAAAAACATTAGTATTTTTATTCACATTCTTGGCCTTTCGGCAAAAGAGAAGTGAGGTCTTTGTTCCCGTATGAGGTTGGAATGCCTCTCTAGGCAAATCAATAACCGCATAAACATCTACTTTGCTTAGAATCCATTTTCTTAATTCTACGCTATCCTCTTCTGCACCTGATAAGTTTTGTTTAGGTAAAACAATGACCATTCTCCCCCCGTCGGTATCATTCGTTGGCTCTTTTAAGAACGTTATATCTCTTTCTAAAAAAAGCTTATCAGGATCCTGTCCCTCTAATAATTCATTAGTAGGAATTCCATTGTTGAGTTTGTGACCAAGCTCGTATAACGACAGGACAGCTTTATCAGTGATATCAATTTTTGTCCCAAAAGGAGGATTGGTGGTAATTATGTCAACAGTACCGGGGTGTATCTTTTCATTAAAACGCGCAGGAAATTTTTCAATGGCCTGCAATGAATCGTTTTGGTAAATATTTGTTTTACCATCACCTAATATAGCCATATAAGATTTGGCAATCTTAAATAGCAGAGGCTCAACATCTAGTCCATGTATATATTTTCCAGCATAGTCTTTTAATAACAACCTTTGACCATCTCGGTTCTTTTTGGGGTAAAGTGCACGAATTTGGTTAAGGATGGATTCAAGTGCCACTGTAAGAAAGCCACCGCTTCCACAAGCGGTATCAAGAATTAATTCTTTTTTCCTATATTTAGGATTAATAACAGATATAGCAAATCTAACAACAGAACGAGGAGTGAAAAATTGCCCACTCTCGCCTTTTAAACTTGAAGGTATAAGAATCTCATATGCATCACCCAAGGCATCTGTATTAGTATCAGGATGAGTTAACATAATACCCTGGAGTTCGCTTACTATATATGTTATCCATTTATCATCGTATAGCAATTCTTCACCAGCAAAAAGTTCTCCAAAATCAGGATCAAGAAGCAATTCACGGTATAATTTTCTTATGCGTTCTGCAACTTTAGCACGACCTTGTTCGGTTCTCTGTTCGCTCGGTGTTGCTCTAAATTCACATAAATCCTCTGGAGAATACTCGTCTAAAATCTTGCAAAATAAAATTTTAATAATCTCTTTCGCCACATTCTCTTCTCTCTTTATCGGACCCTCCCCATATAATTTGAAATGAATGCGCTGAAAAAGTAATTTCAAGGCTTTTGCAGGTTTTAATGAATCCTTACGATATAAGCCTATGGTATCAATATCCTCACCATACCGAGGCAAAGTCTGAATTTCTATGAAAGTAGTAGGATCTACCTTCATATCGCGAAAATGGTAAAATGGGCCTTTCGAGGATTTGTCAAATCCCGCGAACCAAACGCAATATGGTGCTGTTGTCGCAGTGGCATATGATAGAGCTTGTTTATCATATGTTTTTTTCGGAGTTTCGATCTCAATTATTATTAATGCATTTTCCTGACTCTTATCTTCCGATTTGTATACAACAATATCTGCTTCTTCCGCATTACGTTTTGATCCCCGTTGAATAACAACCTCTATGTCAATATGTGACTTAGGATACCCTAAATCATCAATTAATATATGTTCAAATTGTTGTCTGTACACTTCCTCTGGAGATTCATTTATTACTTTTCCAGTAGCATAGTCAATAATTTTGCCCATAACTAATTATGTTAAACTCCCACATAGTATCTGAAGGCTGACCAAAGCTTGTAACGACTACATGGGAGTTTTTAAAGGGTTTCGGCTCTCGCCGTATTTCTTTTTATTCTACTTGCTGGCCATTTTCAGATTATCGTTACTTAGTAAATGCAAAATTACTAAAAAAATTGAGGTGGCAAGGGGGGTGTAATTAGGAATAACTGATTGAGATGTGTGAGTGAGTTTGTAATATTGGGAGTAAAACAGCCACCGAGAGTATGGCAGCTCTCGGTGATTCTTTTTTTGTAATCCTCCAGTAAGGGAAGTTTGCAGCTATATGGCAGTCAAAGTTATTTATGCGGGGAGGGTGAAGCCGGTGGCGGCGAAGAGGTCGTAGTCTTCCTTGACGTTATTGCCAATGGTGGTTAGGAGGTCACCTATCATTGCGCCGTTCATGCCTCCGCGCAATATGCGTTCAGTCATTTTCGGACTCATGCGGGCTCTGCCGCCGGCAAAGCGCAAGGTGCAGTCGGGTGCGACAAAGCGCATAAGCGCTACTGTGCGGGCTATCTCTTCTTCGCTGATAAGGGCTTGATTTTCAAGAGGGGTTCCTTTGATTGGAGAAAGTACATTTACCGGAATTGAGGTAGCTCCCGCGTCACGAGCTTCCTGTGCAAGCTCAAGGCGGTGACGCATGGTTTCGCCCATGCCTATGATGCCGCCGCTGCACACTTCCAAGCCCACTTCACGCGCAGCGCGGATAGTGCGCAGCTTGTCCTCGTGGGTATGGGTGGTGCATAGTTCCGGAAAGTATGATGATGAGGTTTCGAGATTGCAGTGATAGCGCTTGACTCCTGCATCTTTGAGTTTCTGAAGCTCATTTTTTGATAGCAGACCCATAGAGGCGCAGAGATATAGTGAGGTTTCACCTGCTATCTTACGAAATATATCGCAGAAACGGTCAATCTGCGCGGGGGTGACTTTTCTACCGCTGGTAACAAGCGAAAAGCGTTTCACTCCATATTCATCGTTCGCTCGTGCTGCCGCCATCACCCGGGTTTCAGGAATAATATCGTATTCTTCGCAACCGGTGGAGTAGTGGATGCTCTGCGCGCACCATTTGCAATCTTCGGAGCAGCGTCCTGAGCGGGCGTTGACAATAGAGCAGGTGTCTATCTCATTGCCCTCTCTTGCCGCACGTACTTCATTTGCAGCATCGCAAAGTTCATCAAGTGTATAATTATCATTGAGCTGCAGCGCTTCGTCGATAGTGGCGGGAGTTCCCTGCATAGCGCGCTGCTTTATAGAGTCAAGTAGATTCATCTGTTGCTATACTATCTGTTAAACTTGACAAATTTAGTGTATGAATAGAGAGAGGAATGATATATTAACATTATTTATATGGTTGATGCGCTGAATCGGCACGGGGAGTGAGATTTTCTCCATACCTTTACAATCTCATTATCACTTTTCAGAAAATGCGTTATCTGAAACTATTATTTTTTGTCACGACTATGGTGTTTGCCGGTGTTGCTAATGCTGAGGTTGAGGTCGGCGCAGCCAGAATAGCCGAGTATAAGCCGATGCTTGCGGGCAAGAGAATCGCGTTGCTCAGCAACCATACCGGTATGGTGGGAAAGGAGCATACTCTTGACCTTATGCTACGTAACGGACTTAATGTCACGACGATATTCTCGCCGGAACATGGTTTTCGTGGCACGGCGGATGCGGGTGAACACGTAGCGGGAGGCAAGGATGCAAAAACCGGAATTCCGATCGCTTCGCTCTATGACGGACGCACACGAATGCCGGCTAGGAGCGTGATGGACAATATAGATGTGATTGTGGTAGATATTCAGGATGTGGGCTTGCGTTTCTATACCTACTATTGCACTATGGTTGATCTGATGAACGCAGCAGCCCGCTACGGCAAGGATTTTATGGTACTTGACCGACCGAATCCAAACGGCATGACGGTTGACGGTCCGGTGCTTGATATGAAATATGCCAGTGGTGTGGGGCGCTTGCCTATTCCTACACTGCACGGCATGACTCTTGGTGAGCTGGCTCTGATGGCTAACGGCGAAGGTTGGCTGAAAGAGGGTAAGAAGATAAACCTCAAGGTTATACCGTGCACCGGCTATACCCATGCCACCCGCTACCGGCTGCCTGTTGCTCCGTCTCCCAATCTGCCGGACATGAAAGCGGTGTATATGTATCCTTCTACCTGCTATTTCGAGGCTACTCCTGTGAGTCTCGGTCGCGGCACCGATACTCCGTTTACAATCTACGGTCATCCGAAAATGAGATCGGGAGATTTCTATTTCACTCCGGAGAGTCGCCCCGGAGCTAAAAATCCTCCTCAACTCGGCAAGCGATGCCGAGGACACAATCTGCGTGGAATGTCTGAAGAGGAGATGATTGCGCAGGGAGTTAACTTTGAGTATGTAATCGATGCCTATAATTCCATGGGCAAACCTGCGGATTTTTTCACATCCTTTTTTGAACTGCTTGCCGGTAACGCCAAAATCCGGAAGATGATTGAAAGCGGTGCCACCGCCGAAGAAATCCGGGCGAGTTGGACCGATGAAGTAAAGACATTCAAAGCTAAACGCAAACCATATCTTTTATATCCGGAATCATGAGTCCTACTATAGTAATTATCACTGTTGCCGCATATTTCGGGTTGCTCATGGCAATTTCGGCAATTGCATCGCGCGGTAGCGACAACGCCACTTTTTTTACCGGCAACCGCAAAGCGCCCTGGGCTGTCGTGGCGTTTGCGATGATTGGCGCGTCAATATCGGGAGTAACGTTTATATCTGTGCCCGGTATGGTTGCGGCAAAGGGACATGCATATCTCCAGATGGTGCTCGGTTTCATTGTAGGCTATGTGGTGATCGCGCTGGTGCTGGTGCCGGTGTTCTACAAACGTAATCTTGTGTCAATTTACGGCTACTTGGGGCAACGGTTCGGCAGACAGAGCTACCGCAGCGGCGCATGGATATTCTTTATCTCGAAAATGCTCGGCGCCTCGGTGCGCTTCTTTGTGGTGTGCGCGGTGCTTCAGCTCCTGGTTTTCCGTCCTCTTGGCATTCCGTTTGAGGTGAATGTGCTTCTGACGGTTGCCCTGATATGGCTTTACACAGTGAATGGCGGGGTGAAAACCCTGATATGGACTGATATGCTCAAAAGCGCGTGTCTTATCGGTGCTGTTGGTCTATGCATTTTCTTTGTGGCGGACAATATGCACTTGTCGTTTGGTGAAATGGTGAACGCCGTACGCTTCCACGAATCATCCCGGATTTTCTTTTTTGACGATCCGATGAGCGGTTCATATTTCTGGAAACAGTTTCTGGCGGGTGTTTTCATGGCTATCGCCACTAACGGGCTTGACCAGGATATGATGCAGCGGCATCTGGCGTGCCGTGACTCGGTGGCTTCACGCAAGAATATGATACTCAGTGGAGTGATGCAATTTTTTGTCATCGGGCTCTTCTTGATTCTCGGCACATTGGTGGTAATATACACTGGTTATGCGGGAATAGAAATGCCGGCTAAGAGCGATGAGCTTTTCGGACTGGTTGCCACACACTCCTCCATGCCGGTGGCGGTAGGAATAATTTTCATCGTGGGGCTTATCGCGGCGGCATATTCGGCGGCGGGTAGCGCGCTCACTTCGCTCACCACCTCGTTTACGGTGGATATTCTGGATGCGCCTTCGCGTCAGGGTGAGAAGGATTTACAGCGCACACGCAAGGTGATTCACCTGCTTATGTCGCTTATAATGGCGGCGGTAATCATAGCTTTTTACCATATGAGCGATTCCGATGCCATCAGCGCTGTATATACTCTCGCTTCTTATACCTATGGTCCGATACTGGGTCTGTTTGCTTTCGGGCTGTTGAGCAAGCGTGGTGTGCGCGACTCGGCGGTGCCTTTTGTATGTATTGCGGCTCCTGCCGCGGCGTGGCTCATTCAGGCGGGCCTAAACCGCTATCTGAGTTATGAAACGGGATTTGAGTTGCTTATTCTCAACGCGGTGCTGACTATGCTCGGGCTACGGTTGAGTGGTTTGTTTTCTGTAAAATCAAGTGATTATGTCACGAAATCTATTTAGCCGCTACATCTGGCTTATTGATACTATCCGCCGCTACGGGTGCATTACGCGCGAGGAGCTGAATGTGCTGTGGAAAAAGACTGATTTTTCAAACGGTGAGCCTTTACCGCGCAGAACTTTTTACAATTACCGCAACGCTATCGAGGAGTTGTTTAAAATCAGTATCGAGTGCAATCCGGCAACGTTTGAATACTATATTGACAACGGCGGGGACGAGCACAATGAGAGCGTGACCGACTGGCTGCTGAATGCTGCGGCGATGAGCAATGTGCTCACTGACGCGAGGGAAGTGAGCCACAAGGTTTTTCTGGAGGATGTGCCTTCAAGCCGGTTTTACCTTGAGTCGGTGCTCGACGCGCTGAAAGAGCAGCGGGTGCTGGTGTTTACCTACAGCCCGTTCTCGCGGTCAAATCCCACACGCGACGTTGTTATAGAGCCTTATTTCATCAAGCTGTTCAGGCAGCGCTGGTATGTGATCGGACGCAATATCAAGGAGGACAGCATCAAGACTTATTCGCTTGACAGAATGAGCGATGTGCTTGTGGGCACCGAGAGCTTCAAGATTCCGGAATGGTTTGACGCGGAGGAGTATTTCAGCGACACTTTCGGCATCGTTTACTCGCGTGGAGAGCCTAAACAGGTTTCAATTCGCACGGATTCCCGTCAGGCTAAGTATTTCCGCGCTCTGCCGCTGCACAGCAGTCAGAAGGAGATGGTGCATGACGATTATTCGATTTTTACTTTCAAGCTGAAACTCACTCAGGATTTCGTTCAGGAGCTGCTGAGTTACGGTCCGCGCATCACCGTGATTTCGCCGCCGGAGCTGCGCGCCATGATGGTGACAAGCCTGGAGGAGAGCATAAGAAATTATAAAGGAGATAATTAGGCTATTATGAGAATTGATATACTTACGGTAGTGCCGGAGATGTTTGAGTCGCCTCTAAACTGCTCTATTCTCAAACGTGCCCAAAACAAGGGTCTGGTGGAGATTGTGGTGCACAATCTGCGCGATTATACGACAAACAAGCACCGCAAGGTGGATGACTATCCTTTTGGCGGTGAGGCAGGTATGGTGATGCAGATAGAGCCTATCGACAGGGCGATAGAGAGCTTGCTGAGCGAGCGGAAATATGACGAGGTGATTTTCACTTCGCCTGACGGTGAACAGTTTGACCAGAAAATGGCAAACAGTATGTCGCTCCTTGAAAATATGATTATTCTATGCGGTCATTACAAGGGTATTGACTACCGCATTCGCGAGCATCTGATTACCAAGGAGATTTCGGTGGGCGATTATGTGCTGACCGGAGGCGAATTGCCCGCGCTGGCGATTACTGATGCTGTCGTGCGCCTGATTCCGGGTGCTATCGGTGATGAGCAGAGCGCGTTGAGCGATAGCTTTCAGGATGACCTTTTGGCGCCGCCGGTGTATAGCCGTCCCGCGGAGTACAAGGGTTGGCGTGTGCCTGATGTGCTTCTGAGCGGTCATGTCGCCAAGATAGACGAATGGAAGCATGAGCAGGCACTTGAGCGGACGCGGCGGTTGCGTCCCGATCTGCTGAAATGAAAAAAGCTGCCCGAAAGGCAGCTTTTTTGTTGGGGATAGACATGTATGTGTGGATTACCGCTTGCGAATGAGGTGAAGAGTGTTTGGTGAGCCGGGCTGAATGATAATAACCCTGGAGTGGTTGCTGTATTTGTTTCGCTTCTCGTAGCGTGTGCCGTTTATAGAGGGCTTGTTTACTTTGGGCTGTGTGGTTTTGGAATAGCCGACTTTTGTGAGAGCTGCTTCTATAGATGCAAGGCTCTGCGGAGTGTGGAATGTCAGCTCGTGAATAGAATCCGCATCCTCAGTCAGCGAATCAAGCCAAGTTACAGACGAACCCTTGCTATCCACAAAGCGGTTTGTCCCCTGAGCAGCAGTCGAATCCCGCTCATAGCCGTAGTAGCTACACACTTCTTGATAATCTCTACTTCCCACCATATCAAGCAATTTCGCCGCCACATAAGCCGGCTCCACTTTTACCTTTTTGATTTGTGAGAAACCACAGTTAATACAAAATGTAGAAATGATAAGTATTATTGCTTTTTTATACAT
>CAMWYV010000039.1 GCA_947178565.1 uncultured Porphyromonadaceae bacterium
ATCCTCTACATCAACCGTCTTTACAAGTTGCCCGGTGATTGAAAAAATATAGAAGCGCTCGGTCTTCTCAGCCTTCACACTCAGGGAAATGCCGGTGGAAGTGGAAGATACGGTTGCGGCTTCATTCTCAAATCGCTCGGTTGTGAATGTCTGATCCTGTGACGGCATCGCATACCCATAGATACTGCTCACCGACACACATAGAACTGCCAATATGTTTAGAATATATTTTTTCATTGCCTATAATTATTGCAAAATTAGCTGTTTGCTCTGATATATCCAATAGATTTAACAATAAATAGCAATTAATTGTGCAATAAAAATATTAAACAACCGTTGCCGCTCATACCCTGGTGTTTATGCGGCGAACCGTTGCCGTGCTTCAGCTATGATACGATGCCATGCCCTGCGCGAGAGCGATTCGTCAGGGGAGTGCTGGGTAAGAAGATGCTGGATGTATCTGATACGGTTTGACACAATATAATCCATATCCGATAGAAAATCTTTTGTATTTTCAGGCGTTTTGCCGGCTTCAACAAGATCTTTGGCGCATAATATCACGAAATAGCGTATTTTATCTTCTGTAATTGAGGCATGCATCGCTCCCTGATTTATAAAGAATGGCTGGGGCGGAGTGTACGACCGGTAATAATCATGTGTAATCTTGTAGAGGTCGGGACCATTCTCGGTGCCGGTTACATCCTTGCTGACGACTGATGACTCTTCGGCTGATGAATTCTTGACTCCGGTCTTCTTCGCAAGCCTCTCCTCCCTGCGGCGAGCCTTTTCATCAAGTTCGTAACGGATAAAGTCAAACGCCATGCGTGACACCGGCTGCATCTCTATAACTTCACCGGTAGCGGCATATTCTATAACAGCCTCATAAACCTCGCGGCGGATGTCATCCGGATAAGATTTGAGAACTTCGCGCCATTTTAATGCGAAAGTGAATTTTTTCATAGTGGTGTGTGATAGTATTAATCAATGTTGGTGCAAAAGTATAATAAATATTTGCGAAATGCAAATATTGGTGCGTTTTTTTTTGAAAAAAGACATCTTTCTCATATTAGCCCGGTTTACGTGATATATTTAATGAAAGATCTCATTTGATGTTGATTATCAGCATCATATATATGATTATATAACGGTGTGTCTTAGTAAAAGCAACTCCCTTTTGGATTTTTTTTATAAAATGTGTACCTTTGCGGCTGATTTAATTGAATTTAAATTTATATGGACAGTTATAAAGTAGCGCTTGACCTGCTCTTTGAAACAAGCTGGGAGGTCTGCAACAAGATTGGAGGCATATACACAGTGCTTTCAACAAAGGCAAAAACGCTGCAGAAACTATACAAGGATAAGGTAATATTCATCGGTCCTGATGTTTGGAGTGATGAAAATCCGAGTCCTTATTTTATTGATACCCCTTCCATTCTCGAGGACTGGAAAAATAAGGCTAAATTGCCCAAGGGGATAAATGTGAGAACCGGGCGATGGGATGTGCCCGGCAAACCGATTGTTATACTCGTAAAATTTGAAGGAATATATGCTGACAAAGATCAGTACTATTCCGAGATGTGGAGCCGTTTTGGAGTGGATTCACTGCATGCCTACGGCGATTATGACGAAAGTTGTGCGTTTTCTCTTGCAGCGGGAGCTGTGATTGAAAGCGTTTGCTCTTTTTATAAGGCTACTCCCAAGAGTAAAAAAAGCGTCATAGCTCACTTTGACGAATGGCAGACCGGTATGGGTCTCCTATATGTCAAGTGGAAATTACCTCAGGTCGCTACTATATTCACTACTCACGCAACCAGCATAGGTAGAAGTATCTGTGGCAATGGAAAGCCTCTTTACGGTTATCTGGATGCTTATAACGGAGACGTTATGGCGAGAGAGCTGAATATGGAGGCAAAGCACTCTCTGGAAAAAGCCGCCGCTCATGCTGCTGACTGTTTCACTACTGTCAGTGACGTTACCGCCCGGGAGTGTGAGCAGCTTCTCGATCTCCGTCCCCACGTGGTTACACCAAACGGATTTGAGAAGAATTTTGTTCCGGCTCGTTCAAAATTTGATGATGCGCGTGCGGCTGCACGTAAAAAACTTATTGATGTTGCAGAGGCACTCACCGGTAGAATATTTCCGGAAAACACGATGCTTGTTGCCACATCCGGCAGATGCGAGTATCGCAATAAGGGTATAGACGTGTATTTGGATGCAGTCGCCTCACTCGGATTCAGCGATATCAAGCGTCCTGTTGTTGCTTTTGTCATGGTTCCTGCATGGATGAAAGAGCCTCGCGCCGATTTGAAAGAAGCTGTTGCGTCAGAAGCCAAGTCCGGCATTGCAGATCCGGTTATCACCCATTGGCTCAATAATCCGGGAGAAGATCCTATCATCAACCGCATACACGGTATAGGGTTTACAAACGACAAGTTCTCGCGTACCTATGTTATTTATGTGCCATGTTACCTCAATGGTACAGACGGTATCTTTGATTCAGCATACTACGATCTTCTGATAGGTATGGATGCTACGGTTTTTCCATCTTATTATGAGCCGTGGGGATATACACCTCTTGAAAGTGTGGCTTTCGGAGTTCCTACAGTCACAACCTCGCTGAGCGGTTTCGGTCAGTGGATTCTTTCTACGACAGATAATAGATTCTCATCTTGCGGTGTTAATGTGATCGGCAGGGGAGACGACAATTATTCTCAGGTGGTTGAGAATATCTCATGTTCTCTTCAGTTGCTGAACGATGCCGGTGAAGAAGAAACTGCAAAGATTTCTCAGGCAGCTTCAAAAACCGCTTCAAAAGCGGCATGGAGCTACTTTATCACATATTATATTGAAGCATTTGAGGTTGCTCTCGATTCAAAAAACAAAAGATTGAAATAATATACCACAAACAATAACGATTTATGAAAATCCAAGTTAGCAACGCAAACGCACCCGTTTGGCGCGACTCTACAGTTAAGGCAGAACTCCCTTCAAAACTGAAGCCCCTTGAAGTTCTCGCCAAAAATCTTTGGTGGGTATGGAACAGCGATGCCAAAACACTTTTTCGTGATTTGAACCCCGATCTCTGGCGTAAAACCGGAGAAAACCCTGTGATGCTTCTCCAGCGTCTCTCAACAGAGCGTCTTGATGAAATTTCCAAGGATGCGGAAATGATGACCCGCATCGAGAAGGTTTACAAGCATTTTCAGGACTATATGTCCAAGCCCATGCGCAAGGACGTTCCCTCTGTATCATACTTCTCTATGGAGTATGGTCTCTGCAATTGTCTGAAAATATATTCCGGAGGTCTAGGTGTGCTTGCCGGTGACTATATCAAAGAGGCTTCTGACAGCTGCGTTGATATGACAGCGGTCGGCTTTCTGTATCGCTACGGCTATTTCACACAGACTCTTTCTGTTGATGGTCAGCAGATCGCGAACTACGAGCCTCAGAACTTTAATCAGCTTCCCATCGACCAGGTTACAGACTCCGATGGCAATCCCGTTATTCTTGAAGTACCCTATCCCGGCAGAATCGTTTATTCTCACATCTGGAGAGTGAATGTCGGCAGAATGAAGCTCTATCTTCTTGATACCGACTTCGACATGAACAGCGAATATGACCGCTCTATCACTCACCAGCTCTATGGAGGTGACTGGGAAAACCGTATCAAGCAGGAATATCTTCTCGGTATCGGCGGTGTGCTCATGCTCAAGAAACTCGGTGTGAATTCCGACCTTTATCACTGCAACGAAGGTCACGCAGCTCTTCTCAACCTTCAGCGTCTTGTTGATTATGTTCAGGGAAAAGGTCTTGATTTTGCTACAGCTCTTGAAATTGTACGTTCTTCATCCCTCTATACCGTACACACTCCCGTGCCTGCCGGTCACGACTATTTCGATGAAGGTCTCTTCGGCAAATATATGGGTGAATATCCTGCAAAACTCGGTATCTCATGGGAAGATCTCATGAATATGGGTCGCGAGAATCCGGGATCAAACGAGCGCTTCTCCATGAGCGTGTTCGCTCTCAATACCTGTCAGGAAGCTAATGGTGTAAGCTGGCTCCATGGTGAGGTTTCCAAGAAAATGTTTGCAGGTATATGGAAAGGATATACATGGGAAGAAAGTCATGTAGGCTATGTTACCAACGGCGTTCACATGCCAACCTGGGCAGCTTCTGAATGGAAAGCGTTCTATGCTGACCGTCTCGGTGAAAAGGTATTTGAAGATCAGAGCAACCCCAAGGCATGGGAGGCTATTTTCTCCGTGCCCGATGAAGACATCTGGAATCTCCGTATGCAGATGAAGAATAAGTTCATCAATTTTGTAAGACGTGATTTCAAAGAAAAATGGCTTGCAAACCAGGGTGATCCCTCTGCCGTGATGAGCATTCTTGATAAGATCAACCCTAATGCCCTTATCATCGGCTTCGCCCGCCGCTTCGCCACTTATAAGCGTGCGCACCTTCTCTTTACCGACCTTGACCGTCTTGCCAAGATTGTAAACAACGAGCGTTTCCCCGTTCAGTTCGTATTCTCAGGTAAGGCTCACCCCGCAGACGGTGCCGGTCAGGGACTCATCAAGCGCATAATGGAAATCTCCAGAATGCCTCAGTTCCTCGGCAAGATTATCTTCCTTGAAGACTACAATATGATTGTCGCAAAGCGTCTTGTTACCGGTGTTGACATCTGGCTAAATACTCCAACACGTCCTCTTGAAGCATCCGGTACTTCCGGCGAAAAGGCTGAAATGAACGGTGTGCTCAACTTCTCGGTGCTTGACGGATGGTGGTATGAAGGCTACAAGTTTGACGAAAAAGCAGGTTGGGCGCTTACTGAAAAGCGTACTTTCACCGACCAGTCTCAGCAGGATAAACTTGACGCCGCTACAATTTATTCGATGCTTGAAAACGAGATCGTTCCTCTCTACTTCGAGAAAAACTCAAAAGGATATTCTCCCAAGTGGATTCAGTATATCAAAGGTTCGATCGGTCATATCGCGCCTCACTTCACCATGAAGCGCATGATTGACGATTATATCTCTCGTTTCTACCTGCCCGAAGATAAGCGCTTCAATGCTCTATGCAAGAATGATTTCGCTCTTGCAAAAGAAATTGTGGCATGGAAAAACAAAGTTGTAGAGGCATGGGATGGCATCAAGGTTGAAAAACTTGATATCGCACAGCCCGCTCTCAATGCTACCGGTCAGAAGTATGAGGTCACCGCTGTTATCGACACAAACGGTCTCGGTAAGGATCTCGCTCTCGAATATGTTTCATATCAGGTTGAGGACGGAGTGGAGCATCTCTTCGAAACCAAGCAGTTCAAGGTAGTGAAAGAGGAAGGAAATGTTGTCACATATCAGCTCTCTGAGAAGCTGCGTGAGGCAGGCGTTTACCGCTATGCTTTCCGTCTCTATCCAACTAATCCGAATCTGCCCCACCGTCAGGACTTCGCATACGTGCGTTGGATCTGATTGTGATAAACTTATTTTAGTGGACGGGCGATGTCGGTTAGGCATCGCCCGTTTTTTAGCACTCATTTCACTGCACGTGTATAAAAATAGGTATATTTGCAAAAATAATTCATTATGACTAAAAAAGAAGCCACAGATTTTATCGTGAGCGAGTGCAGGCATTTGTCGGAAATGTATTCACTATTGATTCTGACTCCTGCCGACGGCTCAGCTCTTCCGGAAATTCTTCCGGGGCAGTTTGTTCAGGTAAAGGTGCCTCACTGCGCGGATGTGATGCTGAGACGTCCCATATCTATCAATAACGTGGAGCCTGAAAAGAATACCGTCTGGCTGCTCGTACGCCGTGCCGGTAAGGGCACCGATACTCTTGCATCGCTTGAGGCTGGTGAAAAAGTGAATATCGTTCTTCCGCTCGGCAATTCATTCTCTATGCCCGGGAGCAAGGATGCGAAGATTCTGCTTATAGGGGGTGGAGTGGGTGTAGCGCCGCTGCTGTATTTCGGAAAGGTTCTCAAACAGAACGGATATACTCCGGAATTTCTGCTTGGTGCCCGCTCCGGGAAAGACCTTCTGCAACTTGAGCTTTTTGAGCAGATAGGTAAAGTACATTCATCCACCGAGGACGGCTCCTATGGTGAGAAAGGACTGGTTACGAAAAACAGCGTCCTTGCATCAGGAATCGACTGCATATATTGCTGTGGTCCGGCACCGATGATGAAGGCAGTGGCAGTTGAAGCCAGAAGAATAGGAGCTGAATGCGAGGTCTCGCTAGAGAATATGATGGCTTGTGGAATAGGAGCTTGCCTCTGCTGCGTGGAGAAAACTGTGAAAGGAAATGTGTGCGTCTGCACAGAAGGTCCGGTATTTAATATAAATAAACTCACATGGTAGATTTAAGTGTAAATATAGGAGCGCTGAAACTGAAGAATCCGGTTATGACCGCATCCGGAACTTTCGGTTATGGTGAAGAATTCGCTGACTTTTTTGACCTGTCTCGTCTCGGCGGATATATAGTTAAAGGCACTACTCTTGAACCTCGTGAGGGGAATCCTTATCCAAGGATGGCTGAGACTCCTTCGGGAATGCTCAATGCCGTCGGGCTCCAGAATAAAGGCGTTGACTACTTTATAAATACTATATATCCGCGTATCTGTGATATTGATTCTCAGATGGTGGTGAATGTGAGCGGAGCAAAAATAGAGGATTATGTGGAGGTGTGTCGCCGTCTGTCTTCACTTGACCGTCTTGAAGCGATAGAGGTGAATATCTCCTGCCCGAATGTCAAGCAGGGAGGTATGGCTTTCGGCACAACCTGCGAGGGCGCCGCACAGGTGACAAAGGCTGTGAGAGAAGCGTGGAACCGCACTCTCATCGTTAAATTATCGCCTAATGTCACTGATATAACCGAGATAGCGAAAGCTGTCGAGGCAGAAGGCGCTGACGCTGTATCGCTGATCAATACGATGCTTGGCATGGCTATAGATGTTGAGAAACGTAAACCATGTCTGTCAACCATTACCGGAGGTCTTTCAGGACCTGCAGTGCGCCCTGTTGCCGTGAGAATGGTATGGCAGACTGTAAAAGCCGTCCGGATTCCAGTTATCGGTCTCGGTGGAATAATGAATGGTAGAGATGCCATGGAGTTCATTCTTGCCGGTGCGACAGCGGTGCAGGTAGGTACTGCCAATTTCGTGGATCCTACGGTGTGTGATAAGGTTGTATCATATCTCGAGGACTATTGCATTCGCCACGGATTCAGTTCTATCTCGGAACTTAGAGGACTTATTTAATTAAATTACACAGTAATATTACCGCCCGCGCTATTGAAGTGCGGGCGGTTGTGTTTCAGGTATAAGTGATTTTATTTCTTAGGGGAGCCGGGGATGAATGATTCAAAGCTATTATCGTTGTAATACACTATTATATTAACTATCTTTTTAGCCTGATCGGTGTCAAAGGCTATTGAAGCGGGCTTAAGTGGCACTTCGATCTCATGGATAGGCTCATCAATTTTTTCTGAAGAATTTTCCTGATATTCTTCACCAAAGTCTAATGTTCCCTCAATATGCTTATGCTCAGGCGTTTGATTGTCTGAAAAGTCTATTTGAGAGGTGTTTTGAGTCTCTGAGAATTTAATATTTTCATTTGTCAACATCTCTCCTTCGCCAAAAAGCAGCCAGGTGATGTTGAGCATTGAATATTCGTTATGCAATTTTCTAATCAGCTCATCACTGACCTTTTTGTTTCTTCCATTCAGAAGTTGCGAAAGGGTAGGACGTGGTATTTTGCAGGTGTCTGCAAACTGTGTTACCGGAATGTTCAGGTAAGCGATGAATGTTTTCAAACGTGAAACTGTATCCATTTTGTAAATTGCAGCAAATT
>CAMWYV010000040.1 GCA_947178565.1 uncultured Porphyromonadaceae bacterium
GTATATATTACCCCGCCAAAGCTGAATTTACTGCTGATAATCAAATAACACTTACAAATATGGATATTACAAACCCGCGCTTCGTGCGCTATGCATGGCAGCCTTTCACAAGAGCCAATGTTGTTAATGATGAGGATCTTCCTGCATCTACTTTCAAAATCGAGATTACCGAGACTCCCGACAGCGAGGATGGAATTGCATCCGGTGTAAGCGCGGCGTTTGCGGGAACTGTCGCCGGTAAGGTTATCAAAGCCGGAGGCTGTAACTTTCCCGTCAATCCCATGGCTCCCGGTAGCGTGAAGAAATTCTATCAGGCTATATATGAACTCATTCCGCAGGCTGACGGCTCAATTGTGAGCAAGAAAATCGGTATGCTGCCGGAGGCTATCGCATACGGCGCTGCTGTTACAACCCCGCAGGGTGTGGTGGCAATTGGCGGTACTACAGCTGAAAAGGCACTCTCGTCAGTGCTGCTCATTTCTCTGGATGATAGAGGCGGCGCTGTTGTTACAGAGCTACCCTCTATGCCTGTGACGGTTGACAATACATCGGCAGCTTATCTTGATGGCAAGGTATATGTTGCCGGTGGAAATATTGCCGGAGCACCATCCAATGCGCTTTATGTTCTTGATATGAACAAACTTTCCGACGGTTGGAAACAGCTCAAGTCGTTCCCCGGCAATCCGAGAGTGCAGCCTGTTCTCGCAGCGTCAAAAGATGCAAAAGGTAAATCTAAACTTTATATGTGGGGCGGTTTCGCCGGAAAAGGTGAGAACCGCGAGGCATCACTGAATACAGACGGACTAATGTTTGATCCCGCATCCGGCAAATGGTCTGCTATTCCCGCTCCGGTTAATACCAAAGGTGAGCAGGTGAGCACAGGTGGTGGTATCGCAGTCACTATCCCTGACGGCAGAATTGTTGTAACCGGGGGAGTAAATAAGGATGTGTTCCTTGAAGCTCTCAGAAATCAGGCTCCCGATTATCTCTCGCATCCAATAGAATGGTATCGCTTCAATGACCTTGCTCTTGTGTTTGAGCCCAAGACAGAGAAATGGAGCATAGGTGCTGTTGACAGCGAGATGGCTCGTGCGGGAGCCGCCGCCGCTCTTACTCCCGAAGGAGAAATCTGGCTGATAGGAGGAGAACTAAAACCGAGAATCCGCACCCCAAAAATCTCTAAGGTTAAACTTTAATGGAAAGAAAATTAGATCTTTCAGTCGCAAACTATGGCAGTACGCGCGATGAGCGGTATGCTCTCGCCGTGCTGCCGTGGGGAGCTACTGAGCCGCATAATCTGCATCTGCCTTATCTCACGGATGCTATTCTGAGCCATGATGTGGCTGTGGATGCCGCACGCATAGCCCGGGATAGATATGGATTTAATGTGATGGTGATGCCCCCGATGCCTCTCGGAGCACAGAATCCCGGTCAGCGTGATTTGAAATTTTGTGTGCACTACCGACACGCAACACAGATGGCTGTACTCACAGATATTGTTTCTTCGCTTCATAATCAGGGGCTTAACAAGTTAGTGATTATAAACGGTCACGGTGGAAACAGCTTCAAAGGTATGATACGCGATCTGGCGGTAGATTATCCCGATATGCTGATTGCATCCAGCGAATGGTTTAAGGTTCTTCCGGCAAAGCAGTTCTTTGACAATCCAGGAGATCATGCCGATGAACTTGAAACCTCTGTTATGATGCACTATCATCCCGAACTTGTAAATCTAAGTGAGGCGGGAAATGGTGAATATACCGGATTTTCAGCCAAAACCCTTGCTGATGGAGTTGCTTGGGTGCCTCGGAACTGGAATAAAGTCAGCACGGATACCGGTATTGGAGATCCGGCTCTTGCAACCGCGGAAAAAGGTAAGGCGTTTGCAGATGCTGTTGCTGAGAAATATGCGGAACTCTTCAATGACCTTGTAAATAGCAAAATCTATATTGCTGAGTGATTACAGTGCCCAACTTATAAACTTATTTCAATATATCATGGTAAACAGATTTATACTTAACGAAGTATCTTATTTCGGACCCGGGGCGAGAAAAGAACTCCCGGCAATAGTTGAACGCCTTGGAAAGAAAAAGGCATTGGTTGTTACCGATAAAGGTTTGGTGAAGTTCGGTGTCGCTAAAATGGTGACCGATGTGCTTGATGAAGCCGGAATACCTTACGATGTGTTCAGTGAGGTAAAGCCTAACCCTACAGTAAGGAATGTTAAGGATGGCATAGAGGCATTCAAGGCTTCCGGCGCTGACTTCATAATCGCTATAGGAGGCGGTTCGTCTATGGATACGGCTAAGGGTATTGGTATTGTCATCAATAATCCTGAGTTTTCCGACATAGTGTCGCTCGAAGGATGTGCGCCCACAAAGAACAAGAGTGTGCCTATCGTTGCTCTACCCACAACGGCAGGTACTGCGGCGGAAACCACTATCAACTATGTCATTATAGACGAGGAGAAACACAAGAAAATGGTTTGCGTTGACCCCAACGATATTCCTGCGGTTGCTGTAATAGATGCCGAGCTCATGTACTCGCTACCGAAAGGGTTGACCGCTGCCACCGGAATGGATGCGCTTACACATGCTATTGAAGGCTATATCACCCGCGGTGCATGGGAAATGTCGGATATGTTTGAAATTGAGGCTATCCGCATGATTAGCAAATATCTTCCTGTCGCTGTGAGTGAACCCACAAACCCGGAAGGGCGCAACGGTATGGCACTCGCTCAGTATATCGCAGGCATGGCTTTCTCAAATGTCGGTCTCGGTTTGGTTCATGGAATGGCGCACCCGATGGGCTCGCTGTTTGATGTTCCTCACGGAGTTGCAAATGCTCTTCTTCTGCCGACAATAATGGAATTCAATATGCCGGCTTGCCTGGATAAATATCCTGCGATAGCTCAGGCTATGGGTGTGGATATTGCCGGAATGAGCAAGCAGGAGGCTTCTCAGGCAGCGGTTGAGGCGGTGCGTAAACTTTCCCTCGAAGTTGGTATTCCGCAGACTCTTAACGAGCTTGGTATAACAGAAAATGACATTCCCGCGCTTGCGGAACAGGCGCTTGCAGATGTATGCACTCCCGGCAATCCACGTGAAGTTATCCTTGACGATATTGTCACCCTGTATAAAAAGTGCCTTTAAACGTTATACGTTTTAACTGACGCAATAAAGCCGGATGGATTCACCGTCCGGCTTTGCTTTTCTATCGGTATGTCTTTTACTGTGAGCTTATTTTTCAGTTTATCATGGATGGAGTTCCAGGATGAATCTTGTACCGCTTGTGAATGTCTCATCTATTCGGAGATTACCATTCATCTTTGCTACTGTCAGGGAGCAGATTGGTAACCCAAGACCGTCACCTTCAGTGAGGTCTCTTACCGTAGAGAACGGTTTGAAGAGCGATTCACGAGCCTCTTCACTGATACCGCAGCCATTGTCTGTAACAATAAACTGAATGTTGTGCGGTCCGCGTTTCTTAAACTCGAGTGAAATCTTGCCGCCCGCGGGAGTATATTCGGCGGCATTGTTGAGAAGGTGACTCAACACCTTCCGCAGAGCCTCCTCATTTATCGGTGCGCTCATCTTGGGAGCGGTAACTGATACGGTGACATCGCTCGCGGTCTTGGGACGGATTTCATCTGCAACAGATTCGCAGAAGTCATAAACATTTACAGGTTCGGTGGGATAAAGCTCGGTCTGAGTAGCCTCCAGATCGGAAAGCTCCTGGATATGTCCGGCAAATTCCTTCAGCGCCTTAGCGGCAGGCAGATTGGCGGGAAGAGTATTCAGAGTCGGTTCCATTTGAGCCGAAATATTGGCAAGGAACATATTTTTAAGCTGATTGTGCTCCTGTGCTGTAGCAATCGCTTTTTTCTGACGGCGGCACCGTGCCATATATCTGAGAAGTGCGATGCTCACAAACACCAGAGCAGCGGCAACACCTCCGGCAAGAATGAGAAGTCCGATGATGATTGCGTTTTTAGCAGTGATGGAGCTGTCGCGATCCGCAATGGTGGCATTTGCCTCATCAAGCTCTTTCTGCAGAGCTGCATGTTCCTGTACCGCTTTCACTTCAGCAACTGAGTCAGCCCATGCAACATATTTGTCGTATGCTTTCTGTGTGAGATGCGCATTTCCTGTTCTCACCGACATGTCGATGAGGTTGCGGTAACATTCTTTTGCGGTATCAAAGTCGTTTGCAGACAGATACAGTCCGATAAGTTTGTTTGCAGCCTCCTCGCCTTTATCATTCTGACCGAGGGAATAATACACCTTTACGCATTCGGTTAGGAAATCGACATTAAGCGCACTGTCATTGGCGGCTTCAACATGGGCACGCATCCTGTCCATCTGTTCTTTTGCGGCTTCCATACGGCGCATTTTTACATACATTCTTTCGCGCTCTCTGGCAAGAAGGAAGTGGGATGCAGGAAGCTGGACATTATTCGCCTCCTCGTATGCTTTAAGATGAAATTCAGCACTGTTCAGATGCTCAAACGCCTCTTTGAAGAAACCTTCGCGGTGATAAAGAGCCGACATATTCACAACCGCCTGAACTGCCTTGTCTATCTTGGATTCCGCGGCATAAGCCTTGTAAGCCTTGCCATACATATAGCGTGCGGTGGTATATTCTTTAGCCTGGAGTTTGGAATCGGCTTCTCTCACAAAATTATCTCCGGCAGACTGAGCAAACAATCCGGTAGCGGAAACAGAAAGCAGGGCTACCGCAAAAAATCTATATAATGTCTTCATAAATAATGCAATCAGTAGTAATTAGGCAGGTATTTTCCCGCGGACTGCAAAGTTACTTCAAAAAATTCAATTCCAAAGCCAAAAATCGCTTCATCCCAAATTTTTAACACGAAAAACGCATACTTTTTTATTACAGATGGATTTGTGTAGTTTATGGGATAATTACAGACGGGAGGCGAGAGAGATGGGAAGGATGCGGGTGAGGGTACGGAAGATGTAGCGGCTTCTTAATCAAAGATGAAAAGTATATTTATAAATATACAACTTACTAAAATACAGTTCAAACAAATTACCCGGCTCTTAAACGAACCGGGTAAGGGTGTATAGACCAATTTGTTATCTTAAATGAAAGAGTGTGCCTACCTGCTTTAAGGACGTGGACGCGGAATCAACTTTGAGAGAGCTGCACGTAGTTGTGTGGCTATCCTTCGTTTCGTAGCTTTTGGTTCCACTGAGACTTGGTTCATTGCCTTAGTAATGTTGTCTATCGCGAAACTAAGCCCATTGCTTGCATCGGGAAAGTCAGTCCCGAGCCAGTCGATGAGACGCTGTCGCACGTCAAGTGACATATGTAAACGTTTGTAATTGTCGGTCATACTCCACGCGCTTCCGGACGTTTTCCGGTAGACTCCCATGGGACGGCGGAAGAAACGTATGTTACCTTTAGTCGCATAAAACATGTGCATGGCATAGTCCGGAGAAGTTATATCCTGCATCCATACGGGAAGGGATGTGAGATCAATCAGGCTACGACGATAAACCACCGATGAATTGGTGATATAGTTGGATCTGCTGAGATGTCGGATATCGGTAAGCAGAGGAGTGTTACCGTTGCTGAGACTCATTTCCCGGGTGTCTTCGTAGTAATTAACCATGCGATGGAATGTGATTGCGCATTCCTGATGTTTTTCCATATACTTCACCTGTCGGGCAAGTTTTGAAGCGGCGAACCAGTAGTCGTCGGCATCGCATATTGCCATGTATCGCCCCTCGCAGAGGGGAAAGCCTGCAAGATAGTTACCTTGCAGACCGAGGTTGCGAGGATTGCGCATGGCTTTTATCATATCAGGGTACAACTGTCGGTATCGCTCTATGATGATAGGGGTATCATCAGTAGAGCAGTCGTCCATTATTATCAGTTCAAGACTGAATCCGATATGGTTGAGGGGAGTCGCCTGTTTCAGTACTCCCTTTATCGCTTCCTCGATGTAAGCCTCCTTGTTATAGGCTATCATTATCACGCTTACCAGAGGGTTGTCTGTTGTCTGAGTCATTTTGAGATTGAAATAGCGGCTTCAACGGCTGTCATCACTGTTTCGCCGAGGGTCGGATGACTGTGGATTGCATCGCTGAGAGCGGTAGCAGTCATATCGGAGTTCATCAAGGTCGCTGCTTCCTGCACCAGATCGGCGGCATGTGCACCGCAGATATGGCAGCCAAGAAATTTGTCATCTGTTGATAAGATGACTTTCACCAATCCGTCAGGCTCTCCCATTGCGAGTGCTTTGCCGTTGGAACGGAAAGTTGCTTTACCGATTTTGCATTCGATTCCTTGCTCGGCGCATTGCTTTTCGGTCAGACCGACCATGGCGCATTCAGGCATAGTGAATACCGCGCTCGGAACAATATCCAGTCGCTGATGTAGCCCCAGCGCTACTTTGCCTTGCGCTTCCGCAGCATGAGCGAGCATACAGAGCCCGTTAACGTCACCGATAGCATAAATGCCGGGAATGTTGGTTTCCATACGCTCATTTACCTTAACAGCTTCACGAGGTGTCAGCTCTATACCGGCTTCTTTCAATCCGGTCGGAAGAACAGGTGTACGACCTACAGCCATCAGCACCATTTCCGCCGAATAGTTTTTGACTTTGCCTTTCACACTGCATTCCACCTCTAAATCAGGAGAAATCGAAGTGACCTGAGCCGAAGTTACGATTTCTATACCCTTGCGTTTAAGGCTCATCCGCAGACGCTTCGCTATCTCTTCATCAAACGGCGGCAAAATTTCAGGGCAATACTCAAGCACCGTGACTTTCACTCCGAAAGAGTTGAAAATCGAGGCGAATTCCAGGCCTATCACACCTCCGCCGATAATAATCATAGACTCCGGGAGAGAAGTCATTTCAAGAACGAAATCGCTGTTAACCGCATATTCCGCCCCCGCTATCGGTAGCGAAGCCGGTCGGGAGCCTGTGGCGAGGATGATTTTAGATGCGGTATATGATTCGCCATTTACTGAAACAGTGTGAGCATCGGTGAATACGGCATCGCCTCTCACAATCTCAACGCCGGAAAGAACTGTCGCAACACCTTCGCGCAGAGATGCCACGACCTCGTTCTTACGGTTTACTGCCTGAGAATAGTTGAACGAGACGCCATCCACATTCACACCGAACTCCGCAGCCTCTTTAACAGTGGCGGCAACTTCCGCACTTTTGCACAACGCTTTGGTTGGAATACATCCGCGGTTCAGGCATGTGCCTCCGAGGTTGTCGCGCTCAATGATGATTGTCCTCTTGCCGAGTGCCTGGGCTTTAGCGGCGAGCGTGTACCCCCCGGGTCCGGAACCGATTACTATAACATCCGCATCAATCATGCCTTTTCGCAATTGAGATCTTTCCACTTCACGACAGGGTTAAGTGCCGCTGCTGTATCATCGGGTCGTCTTACCGGGGTATTATGGGGCGCGTCCTTTACCAAATCCGGAGTCTCGGCAGCTTCTATGGCTATTTTTCTCATGGCGTTGATAAAACTGTCCAGAGTTTCCTTACTCTCTGTTTCTGTAGGCTCAACCATAAGTGACTCATGGAAAAGCAGCGGGAAATAGATGGTGGGAGCATGGAATCCGTAATCAAGAAGTCGTTTGGCGATATTGAGGGTGGTTACTCCGGTAGATTTGTCTGCAAGTCCGTCAAACACAAACTCGTGCTTGCAAACGCGGTCAATAGGGAGTTTGTATAGGTCGCGCAGCGACTCCTTTATATAATTGGCGTTTAGAGTGGCGAGTTTTCCGGCTTCCATCAGCCCTTCGCTGCCGAGCGACAGAATGT
>CAMWYV010000041.1 GCA_947178565.1 uncultured Porphyromonadaceae bacterium
ATATAGCATTGTGCCGTGGACAATGGATCGTGATTTTTCAGTAATGTGATAAAATGCGTTTCCGCTTACCTTTCTATCGCCGATTAGAATGTCGTTTCTCGTACTCGCCGATGCATCCAGCCCGAGGCTGCGGAGCATCGAGGCTATCATGGATGTGTAGGCTGAAAACTCCGTCTTTACGGATGCAGAGGTGGTGATGTGGGAAAACATGATGTTTTTTCTGTCGGCAAACACACATCCGCCTCCGCTCTTTCGCCGGCATATATCGATATTGTTCTTGCGGCAATAGTCGATATCCACCTCCAGGTCAACAATCTGATTGCGCCCGCATATCACGGTGGGATCTACCTGCCATGTGAAAAAGAAGTCGTCGGTGAAGTTGCGCGCCAACCACTCCTCCATCGCCAGATAGAACGGAAGTGGATGATTCTTATTGTCGGGAAGTAATACGAACTTCATCATGCATCTTGTTTGATTGACGCAGTGACAAAATTAATTATAAATAAATTAAGTAGCAAATCGTTTTCAACAGATGTCAGGTAGGCTTATAGATGAGTGTGCATGCTCTTGCCGGAACGAATATCTGACGCGCGGCAAGATGTATGTCTTCGGGTGTAAGCGCTTTATATCGCGGCAGGATGTCATTGATATTGTCGCCCTGCATTTCCGCCATGGCAAGTTTTTCGGCGATTTTTAGATATGAGTTGGTAGAGAGTATAAACCGGCTTTCAAATTTATTTACCGCGCGCTCCAATTCCTCTGCGGCAGGGGGGGCTACCACTATTCGTTTAATCTGAGCGTTGATGCGTTCAAGCGCGGAGTCAACAGCCTTATCGGCTGAGTCGGTCAGTAGTGCGTCAATAAGCAGAAAGCCTGGTTCTTCAGTGCCGGCTACTGAAGCATCCGCCTCTGCAAAGAGATCCCCTTTCATAATAAGCTCTTTGTGGAAACGCGATGATCTGTCTCCTGCGAGAATGTCGGTAAGAATGTCGGCAGCCGGGAAAAGAGGGTCTTTACATCCTGACATGAGGTATGCGATACTGACCAATGGCGCGGGAACATTGCCCTGAACTGTAAGAAGTCTCGGTTGTGTAATCTCCGGCTCCGGAGAATAATTGCGTGTAGCAATCTCGCGGGGCGGAATAGAACCGAACCATTTTTCTGCAAGCTCCCTGGTGTGTTCCAACGAGATGTTTCCGCTCACGGCAAGCACGGCGTTATTAGGTGCATAGTGTGAGTGGAAGAAGCGGCGCACGTCGTCGCCGGTCGCGGCAAGGACATGACCAGGCGTCAGTCCGATTGTCTGCCATCGATACGGGTGCTTTTTATAAATGAGTGAACGCAAAAGCGCGCCAACCTCACCATAAGGCTGATTGAGAACGGTTTGCTTGAATTCCTCAACAACCACATTGCGCTGCACGTCAAGTGCTTTGTCTGACAAGGATAGTGCAAGCATTCTGTCGCTTTCCACCCAAAACGCTGTTTCAACATTGACGGCAGGGACAACGATATAGAAATTAGTGTAGTCGGAACTTGTCCAGGCGTTGTTTCTCGCTCCGGCAAGTTCAAGTTCCCTGTCAAAATCCTTTACATTCTCCGATCCTCCGAACATGAGGTGCTCGAATAGGTGGGCGAGTCCCGTAAGTTGCGGCGACTCGTCTCTCGCACCCACATTATACAGAAGGTCTAGAGCGACTTTTGCCGTGGAGGTATCGGCATGATGCACCACCCGCAGACCGTTGTCCAGGGTGAAGGATGTTGACTGAATCATTTATTTGCTGATGACTTTAGCCGATATGATTTTCACATCGTCAAGGGGACGGTCGTTTTGATCGGTTTCAACTTTCTGTATCTTATCAACGATGTCCATTCCTGATATAACTTCGCCGAATACAGTGTATGAGCCGTCAAGATGAGGAGTGCCTCCGATTGTAGAGTAAACCTCGCGCTGCTCTGCGGTGAGGGTGTCCGGTGCGGCTAATACCATAGCATCTGTTTCCTTGATGAGCTTTTCCTGAAGCTCAGTGAGCGCAGCCTGGTTCCTTTCCTTACGGAGCGCCATGATTGTGTCACGGTTTTCCAAAGCGAGGCGGTTGAATGTCTCCTGGCGCTGCTGCTGGATTTTGCGGGCATTCATCTGTTCGAGCTGGCTCTCATTGAACACAGTGCCTGTAACGATATAGAACTGTGAGCCACTGCTCTGTTTTTTGGGGTTAACGGCATCGCCTTCTCTTGCGGCAGCAAGTGCCCCGCGCTTGTGGAAGTGCTTGGGATACACAAACTCGGCGTCAATATTGTAGCCTGGGTCACCCATTCCGAGCATTTTGCCTTTTGGGGCGTTCTTAGAGTCCGGATCTCCGGTCTGAATCATGAAATCGTTTATAACGCGGTGAAAGAGCACTCCGTTGTAAAAGCCTGAGTCAACGAGGTGAATGAAATTGTCAAGGTGACGCGGAGTATCACCATAAAGAAGTATCTTTATATTGCCGAGTGTTGTTTCAAGTTCGACAATCACATCATCTTTTTTCTGCTCTGTCTTTGTCATATCTTTAGATGTTTTGGCGGCTACGGTCAGCAGGCAGGTTGTCGCCGCGAGTATCGCCGCTGTTTTTCTAATCAGGTTCATGCTGGTTAAATTACTCCGGTGTGTTTAAGACGTTTGTATATCCTTCGGAAATTATTGTCGGCAGCGCTTAGCTCCGCAGCACGGGATGCATAATCACTTCCCCATATTCCGCTGATGAGGTCCGGCAGATAGCGGCGCTCCCTGTCTTTGTCGATAGCTGCTGCAATCAGTGTGGATATGTGGTCGGCATAGACTGTAGGTTCTATAGCGGCAAGGTATCTTGCGGCGCTTGCCACGAATTGACCGGTGGAATCCACATTAATCATATTCTCTACGAGTTCGTGCATGATGTCATCGCAAAGCCCTATATGATTTGCGATGTACTCATAGGTCAGAAGCCCGTCGGAGTCCGCCGCCAACTTTTTTTTCAAATCTTCGTCCACAATAATTATGGTTTAAGTTAGTTTTAGAATACAAACGTAAGAAATTTTTTTGAATAGAAGGAAAATATTTCCCGGTAAAGACAACATAAGTTATCTTTGCCATATTTTCCGACAAAACAGAAGATGATAGAACGCATAGTTATAATAGACCGGGTTGATCCGGTAAGTTTTTATGGAGTAAACAACTGCAATATGCAGCTGATCCGTAATCTTTTTCCGAAACTGCGTATGGCGGCACGCGGCACTGTGATCAAGGTTATAGGTGATGAATCCGAGACTGCGGATTTTGAGAAAAAGATTCATGAACTGGAGGATTATTGTGTGAAATACAATAAGTTGCCGGAGGATGTGATTCTGGATGTTGTGCGTGGTGAAGCTCCCAAGAGTGTGAAGAGTGACGGTGTAATTATCTTCGGTGTGAACGGTAAGCCTATCAGTGCCCGCAATCCCAATCAGCAGCGTCTTGTAGAGGCATTTAACAATAACGATCTTACTTTCGCGCTCGGTCCTGCCGGTACCGGTAAGACATATATAGCTATAGCGCTTGCCGTCAAAGCGCTTAAGAACAAGGAGGTGCGCAAGATAATTCTGTCACGTCCCGCAGTAGAGGCAGGTGAGAAACTCGGCTTTCTCCCGGGTGACATGAAGGATAAGATTGATCCGTATCTCCAGCCGCTTTATGACGCGCTGGAGGATATGATTCCGGCAGTGAAGCTGAAAGAGTATATGGAAAATAATGTGATTCAGATAGCTCCTCTTGCTTTCATGCGCGGCAGAACCTTAAATGATGCCGTGATTGTGCTTGACGAGGCACAGAACACAACTACTCATCAGATCAAGATGTTTATGACCCGTCTTGGTATGAACGCCAAGATGATAGTTACCGGTGATGCTACGCAGATCGATTTGCCTCGTAGCGTTCCTTCCGGGTTAATCCGCGCCTTGAAGATTCTGGAGAATGTTGAGGGAATCGGCAAGGTTGAGTTCGGGAAGAAGGATATTGTACGCCATGCTCTCGTTCAGCGCATAGTGGAGGCGTATGAGCGTTTTGACCATGAGGAATCTCAGTCAGCGGAGTCTCGGGATTCTTCTGAGATTGGGCAGGAGTAATCTTTAGTGCGTAAGTATTCTGATTTATAGCTGCTTTGCGGAATGAGGGGCGGCGATCTATCTCTCTTTTAATAAACCTGAATATTACTGTAGCTTCCGGTGAGATCGTGATGATTTCGCCTGTAAACGCGTATTCCATAACGGCGGAGAATACTTCGCCCTTTACCTGCATCGAGCAGTCTTTGATGATTTCATACCATTCGGCACAGAAAGAAAAATGAGTTTTCATAGATGTGTTTTTAATTAGTAAATAAGTTACGTGTGTTTTGAATTTCCTTTGCAAATATAGTATATAGAGTTGTTAATGTGCAAAAAAATATTTTGATTTTTTTGTGGTGATTTAATTTTTTTGTTGTTCAATGTCACATTTGTAGCTTTTTGAAGTCTTTAATGCAGTATTAATGTATTAAAGAATTTTGAATATGAAATTGAGATTAGTAGCGGCAGCACTTGCCGCTGTATGCCTGAGCGGTTTTGCGCAAGATATTGAAAATAATTTCCGTATAACCGGTAAGGTGACGAATGTGCCGGATAGTGTAACAGTATGTTTGATGCGTGGTTCCGGTAGGGTTGTTGAAACAATTTCGTCAGACACCATATATGACGGCAATTTTGTTCTTACCGGTAATATAGATGAGGGGAACAATATCTTGTATTTTAATATTGACGGGCGAGGATTCCCAGATGTGTTCTCAAAAATAGTAGTTTTTCCGGGAGCGGAAATAAAAATTACCGGTGATGGAGTGTTCTATCCCTTATGGGCTATTGAAAGTCCCTCTCCTCTGCAGAAAAGTATAGCGGCAATGACAGCAAGTCAGATGCCAGAGTTTGAAGAGTCATTGAAATATAGTATGGAGGAGTCGGATCTGATGTATCATATGTATGTAGATAATAGAGGTGCGGAAGATGTGGAAAGGGAGACATGGCAGAAAATAAAAGCATTGCGCAAGAAGTCCAATCCATGTGACAGTATAACTAAAGTAAAGAAACTTGAATATATGACAGTTGCGCCGATAGACGAGATATGGATGTATGAATACCTTAATTTTGTGGAGTTACTGCGTAATAAGCCTGACCGATTCGATGCTGAGAAAATAAGGCGGCTGGCGGACAGGATTGATAGCGAGTTATACGCTACTCCATACGGTAAAAGAATAAAGGCACTGTTGTCGATTGACGGTAGTTTGAAAACCGGTGATGTGATGCCTTATGCGGAGTTTGTGGATGCGGATGGCAAAATACATAACCTGTCGGAATTCGAGGGGAAATCTATATTGTTGGATTTCTGGAGTGCCGGGTGCGGTCCATGTGTAATGTCCTTTGCCGAAGCGGAGGAAGTTGCGGCAAAGTATGCGGATAAACTTGCCTTTGTGAGCGTAAACCAGGATGTGGCGCATATATGGAAAGAGGCATTGGAGAGATATAAATTGAATGGAATCCAATGGAACGGTTATCTTGACGATGGGGTGATGGTGTTTGACAAGTTCGGCAATATGGGTGTTCCTTACTATGTGTTTATCACTCCCGACGGTGTTATAAAGAATATGTGGTGCGGATACGGTAAGGGGTATCTTATGAATAAAGTAGATAGTCTGATGAAATAATAGTTTGTAGATAAAAAGCCGGCTCTGGTAAATTTTACCAGAGCCGGCTTTTTATGATTAGAGTTTATAACTTATTACTCTGCGGGGGTATTGTTTTCGCGGTTTTCGCGGTTCTCGCGGTTTTCGCGACGTGGACCACGGTTGTCTCTGCGTGGACCGCGGTCGCCATCTCTGCGAGGACGGTCGCCGTCACGACGGGGGCGTTCAGCTCTGGGAGCGCGCTCTCTTTCAACATAGCCTTCTGGCTTGGGCTGGAGGGCGCGCATAGATAGGCGGTATTTACCGGTCTTCTTATCGATTTCAATGAGTTTGACTTCAACGGTATCCCCTTCCTTGAGTCCGGAAGCAGCCATATCGTCAAGTCTGTTCCATGAAATCTCGGAGATGTGGAGGAGACCGTCGCGGTTGGGCATGAATTCTACAAATGCGCCGAAATCAAGGATTGAACGCACTTTACCTGTATAAACCTTGCCCTCCTCGGGAAGTTCTACGATAGCGTTGATCATTTCAAGCGCTTTGTCAATAGAAGCTTTGTTGGCAGCAGCAACTTCAATGTAACCGCCTTCGTCAATCTCATCTATGCTGACAGTAGCACCGCTGGCTTCCTGAATACCCTGTATGACTTTTCCGCCCGGGCCGATAACGGCACCGATAAGTTCCTTGGGAATAAGCATTGTGACAATGCGGGGAACGTGAGGTTTGTAGTCTTCGCGGGGAGCGGGGATAGTCTGCTCGATTATGTTGAGGATGTGGAGACGACCGTCACGAGCCTGGAGAAGGGCGCGTTCAAGAATCTCGTATGAGAGACCGTCGCACTTGATATCCATCTGTGTTGCGGTGATACCGTCTCTGGTGCCTGTTACCTTGAAGTCCATATCTCCGAGGTGGTCTTCATCGCCGAGAATATCGGACAGAACGGCATATTTTGTATTGTCGGTGTCGGTGATAAGACCCATCGCAATACCGCTCACAGGCTTTTTCATCTTTACTCCGGCATCAAGAAGAGCGAGAGTGCCGGCGCAAACGGTAGCCATCGATGATGAACCGTTACTTTCAAGAATATCGCTGACGATACGGCAAACATATGGGAAATCCTCGGGGAACATACGCTTTAGAGCGCGGTGAGCGAGGTTGCCGTGACCGATTTCGCGACGACCAACGCCGCGCTGTGCCTTAGCCTCACCGGTTGAGAAGGGAGGGAAGTTGTAGTGGAGGAGGAATCTTTCCTTACCCTGGTTGAGCACATCGTCAACGATTTTCTCATCAAGTTTTGTGCCGAGGGTAACAGTAGAAAGGCTCTGAGTCTCACCACGGGTGAATACAGCGGATCCGTGAGGACCGGGAATATAGTCAACCTCGCACCAGATAGGACGGATTTCAGTTGTCTTACGACCGTCAAGGCGGGTGCCTTCATCAAGAATGCAGCGGCGCACAGCCTCTTTCTCGACATCGTGGTAGTAGCGCTTTACGAGGGGAGTCTTCTCCTCGCGAACATCTTCCGGGAGAGATTCGATATATTCCTCGCAGATAGCATCAAACTGCTCCTGACGCCAGTGTTTGTCTGCGCAGCCTGCCTGAGCTATTTTGTACGCTTTGTCATAACATTTATCGTGAACGTCCTTGCGAAGATCTTCATCATTAACTACGTGGCAATATTCGCGCTTTGCGCTTCCAACCTCTTTGGCGAGTTCCATCTGGGCAACACACTGCACCTTGATAGCATCATGTGCTGCCTTGAGGGCTGCAAGAAGTTCAGTTTCGCTCACTTCGTTCATTTCGCCTTCAACCATCATGATGTTATCGTAGGTAGCGCCTACCATAAGCTCCATGTCGGCGTTCTCGAGCTGAGCGAATGTAGGATTGATGACAAACTCACCGTTGATACGGGCCACGCGTACTTCAGAGATGGGACCGTTGAAGGGAATGTCACTTACTGCCAGAGCAGCTGAAGCGGCAAGGCCGGCCAATGAATCAGGCATTTCTTCGCCATCAGCTGAATACATTG
>CAMWYV010000042.1 GCA_947178565.1 uncultured Porphyromonadaceae bacterium
TAGACTACTATCGCAAGCGGCTACCGGAAGGCACCGGCACCGTACTCGGTGGCGGCTGTGGTCATCACCTCGCCTCGGTTTGTGACTTCGAGGTGAGTGTAGACGAGCACCTTGTCAGCAAAGGATTAAACAGAATATTATTGTACAATGAAGATAAATAAACTTTTAGCGCTGATTGTGAGTGTGGCTGCTCTTGGAGTACACGCTCAGAATGCTGTAAGCCCCTATTCACGTTTTGGATACGGACTACTCCGCGACAACGCCACATCCGCCCAGCGTCAGATGGGAGGAGTGGGATATGCAATGCATAACGGTCGTCAGATCAATGTGACGAATCCCGCATCGTATTCTCATGTTGATTCGCTCACATTTATTTTTGACATGGGTCTTGATGTTTCGTTCATTCACTCAAAGGACGGTAGCGGCAGTCTTAGTCAGAAAGGAGGCGGTCTCGACTATATCACGATGCAGTTTCCTCTGAGCAAACGCATCGGTGGAAGTATAGGTCTGTTGCCGTATTCATCGGTAGGCTATTCTTTCGGCAGTGAAATCAAAAACGGTTCAAGTTCCTATCAGGGCAGCGGTGGTTTGAATCAGCTGTACGTGGGTATCGCCGGAAATATTATCGACGGTCTTAGCGTGGGTATGAACTTCTCCTACCTTTTCGGCAATAATCTTAAAGATGTTTATGCAACTACCACCGGCGGCTCCACCTCCCTGTTTGAGCAGGAACTGGAGGTGCGCGACTGGCATGCGAATTTTGGTGTGCAGTATGCCTATAAGCTGAGCAATGACCGCAGCCTAGGTGTAGGCGTTACATATAGTCCCGGTAAAGATCTTATGGGTCGTGCACGGGTGGTGAAATATGATGTGAGCACAAATGAAGATCCTGACACGGTTCAGTCAATCCGCATGCAGCATAACTTTTCGCTTGCCGATAGTTGGGGCTTCGGTGTGAATTACACCAACGGCACGCGCTGGATGGCTGAAGCCGATATGACATATCAGCCCTGGAGTAAAGCCAAGTTCGCCACTATGGCTGATTTTCCCGCGACGAGCTTTATCGATCGCTACCGTTTCGGAGTAGGTGGCTGGTATCGCCCCAAAGACCGTGGCGCATATTATGAGGTTATGACCTATCGCCTCGGTGCTTACTATACTCGCGACTATATTCAGGTTGCCGGCAACAGTGTGAGAGAGTATGGTGTGAGTTGCGGTTTCGGTTTTCCGACTCTATCTACCAAAACGATTATAAATCTCGGTGTCGAGTACCGTCACCGTCGGGCTAATCCCAATCCTCTGCTTACGGAGAACTATGTGTGCATCACCTTTGGCGTGAACTTCAACGACCTTTGGTTCTTCAAGCGTAAAATTGACTGACGATGACCGGAATTGCCGGAGCGATATCCGGATTGCGGGCGCTGCCATGCGCGGCAGTAATGCTGCTGATACTTTGCGGCAATCTCAGTTCCTGTTCGGGAGAAGACAAGAAGGTTTATGCCGATGATGTAGATCCTGAAATCACCCCGACCATGACCACCACCGATGTGAGTACTCTCATTTCCGATTCAGGCATAGTGCGCTACAGAGTGGTTGCCCCTGTGTGGTATGTCTATGACGAGGCGGCTGAGCCGAAATGGACATTTCCCCAAAGTCTTCATCTGGAGAGCTATGACGATCTATTCAATAAAGAGGCTACGATAGACTGCGATTCCGCGACCTATCTTACCAACAAGCAGCTTTGGCGGCTTGACGGTCATGTGATAGTGGTGAATATGGCAGGGGAGAAATTTCTCACCAGTCAGCTTTTCTGGAATCAGAAGCAGCAGACGGTCTATTCCGATTCGTTCATTCAGATAATACGCGCCGACAGGGTGATGGAAGGATATGGATTTGTGTCAGACGAGCAGATGACCGACTTTGCCGTGCGTAATGTCAGCGCGATTCTTCCGGCGGAGATGATGACCGGCGAACAGAAACAAGCGGCATCCGGTTCCCGTGATTCGGTAACAACCGAGCCGGCTCCTCGCCAGGACTCTGTGAAGAGAGTACCACGTCCGCGTCCCGATTTTCCGGCATCATCTCCACATAAACTCTCGCCGGAGCAACGTCCCAAACAGATGGAGCGCCGTGTCCAACCCCAATAAATCAATATCGATATGTCACTGACAGCCTGGATAATACTTGCAGTCGTTTCCCTCATATTCTCGGCGCTTTTCTCGGGCACCGAGATCGCTTATGTTACCGCCGACAGAGTGAGGGTGGAACTTGATGTGAACAAAGGCGGAGCGATGAGTAAAATTATAGCCCGTTTTTATAAGGATACAGAATTCTTTATCTCCACAATTCTTGTGGGAAACAACATCATGCTGGTTGTTTACGGTATGGGTGCTGCGGCTCTGCTGGAACCGCGGCTTGAGGAGCTTCATCTCAATAAGGCTGTGGTGCTTATCCTTTCAACCCTCATTTCCACCGGTGTGATTCTTATAATCGGAGAATTTCTGCCTAAGTCGATATTCCGCATCAACCCCAACAAATCGCTTCGCCTTTTCGCCCTGCCGGTATATCTTTTCTTCATCATACTCTATCCGGTATCGCTTTTCACAACCTGGCTATCCAAAGTGCTTATGCGTCTCTGCGGAATCAAAAGTGGCAATCAGCGGCTTGGAATGCTGTCCGTAGGAGAACTCAACAGCTATCTTGACCGTACTATCGATGATGTGAATCCGGAGAAAACACCGGTTGAAAACGAGGTGAAGATTTTTCACAACGCGCTTGATTTCTCAAGCACCCATATACGCGACTGTATGCTTCCGCGCAACGAGATTGTTGCAGTAAACATAGATATCACTGACAGAGATGAACTCAGCAAACTCTTCACCTCTTCGGGGCGAAGCAAAATAGTGGTGTATCGTGAGGATATAGATGATGTGCTCGGATATATCCATGTGAGTGAGCTATTTGATCCAGAAATTGATTGGAAAGAGCATCTGAAGCCGGTGATTTTCGCGCCGGAAACTCTTCTCGCCAACAAGCTGATGCGACGTCTCCTTAGCGAAAAGCGTAGTTTGGCGATTGTTGTGGATGAGTTTGGGGGTACTGCCGGTCTGGTTACTCTCGAAGATCTTGTGGAAGAGATTTTCGGTGACATCCAGGATGAACATGATACATCCCGTCAAATGGTTAAAGAAATTGAGCCGGGAGTTTATGAATGCTCTGGTAGAATAGAAATAGAGAATCTTCGCGAAAACTATCACATAGATATTCCGGAAGACGATGAATATCAGACTCTCGCCGGATATATACTTCACAATGCCGGAGAAATTCCCGCAGAAGGGCAGTGCCTGCAGATTGAGGATAAAACCTTTACCATAGTGAAAGGAAGTGCTACCCGTCTGGAAATCATCCGTATCGCCTCCGCTCCGGAACCGAAAGAAAAATAATCGTTCATGGAGCATATGATGATTTAATGAAAACCTACAATATTCCCGAGTTTGTAACCGGTCCGATTGCCGATACCGAAGAATTTGTATCTGCCGTTAAAAAGCAGTGAGGTCAATAGTCTGATTATATTTGTCAGATTAAATAAAAAGTGTAACTTTGCAGCCGAAAACGCAACCGGAGAGAAACCCGGCGGACGTTGAGTGGATAAATTTGGCTGCTTGCAACCACTTGAAAAAATGCTAAAACCGCATATTCCGAAGTTCTCGGATTACAGGCATAAGCAGAGTGATTTCGCATCCGGTCAGGGCTTTATCCCGACTCCCGGAGGCGATTTTTTTATGTCAAAAAATTAAACGAAAGCGATATGAAGGAAAATTCAAGAAATTATCTATTTACTTCCGAGAGTGTGTCGGAAGGACATCCCGATAAGGTTTCCGACCAGATTTCGGATGCAGTGCTTGATGAATTTCTCGCTCAGGATCCGAGCAGTAAGGTAGCCTGTGAAACATTGGTGACAACCGGTCAGGTTGTTGTTGCAGGCGAGGTGAAGAGCGAGGCATATGTGGATCTGATGAGTACCGTGCGCCGCGTGATTGACCGCATAGGCTACAACCGGAGTGAATTGAAGTTTGACGCTCAGGCGTGTGGAGTGCTTTCGGCTCTGCATGAGCAGAGCGCGGATATCAACCGCGGAGTTGAGCGCGCGAATGCCGATGAGCAAGGTGCTGGTGACCAGGGTATGATGTTTGGCTACGCCTGTGACGAAACCTCCAATTATATGCCTCTCGCTCTTGATCTAAGCCATCTTCTGCTGCGCGAACTTGCGTCAATACGCCGCGAGGGTAATGAGATGACTTATCTCAGACCTGATGCCAAGAGTCAGGTTACCATCGAATATACTCCGGATCATGAGCCGGTGAGAGTGCATACTGTCGTGATTTCCACTCAGCATGACGAGTTCGTAGAACCTGTTGGCGTAATGACTCAGGAGGAGGCTGATGAACGTATGCTTGCTGTTATTAAAAAGGATGTGAAGGAGATACTTTTGCCGCGTGTTATCGCCCAACTGCCGGAGAAGGTGCGTGATATGTTTGACGCAGATATGGTACTCCATGTCAATCCTACCGGCAAATTTGTTATAGGCGGTCCTCACGGCGATACCGGATTGACCGGAAGAAAAATAGTTGTTGATACCTACGGCGGCAGAGGTGCTCATGGCGGCGGTGCGTTTTCCGGCAAAGATCCGAGCAAGGTGGACCGCTCGGCAGCATATGCGGCTCGGCACATCGCTAAAAATCTTGTGGCAGCGGGTGTTGCGCGCGAAGCTCTCGTACAGGTAGCATACGCTATCGGTGTTGCAGAGCCGGTGAGCCTTTATGTCAATACGCGAGGTACCGCTAAAGTGGGTCTTACTGACGGTGAGATTTCTGAGAAAGTGAAAAAGCTATTTGATATGCGTCCTAGCGCGATTGAAAAGCGGCTGAAACTTCGCGCTCCAATTTATGAGGAGACAGCCGCTTACGGTCACATGGGTCGTGTGCCTGAAATAAAGACAAAGGAATTTGGTCCCGTGAATGCACGTATCAAACGCGAGGTGGAGCTGTTTACCTGGGAGAAACTCGACATGGTGGATAAGGTAAAAGAAGAATTTGGTCTCTGAACCGTCCGAATTTTATAAATTTGCAGAAAAAATTTCATTACATACTGAAACTATCATGAACGTAGCAATTGTAGGTGCAAGCGGAGCAGTGGGACAGGAGTTTCTCCGCGTGCTTGACGAGCAGAATTTTCCTATTGACGAACTGATTCTTTTCGGCTCAAGTCGCAGCGCGGGCCGTAAATATACTTTCCGTGGCAAAGAATACATTGTCAAGGAATTATGTCACAATGATGATTTCAAAGGTGTAGATGTGGCCTTTGTAAGTGCCGGTGGAAGCATTTCGATTGAGTTTGCGGACACCATCACCAAGCACGGTACTCTGATGATAGATAACTCCAGCGCTTTTCGTATGGACAAGGATGTGCCTCTGGTGGTGCCGGAGGTGAACGGCGATGATGCGTTCAATGCTCCGCGGGGTATTATAGCAAATCCTAACTGCACGACCATTCAGATGGTTGTGGCTCTGAAGCCTATAAATGATTTAAGCAAAATCCGCAAAGTGCATGTTGCTACCTATCAGGCGGCTAGCGGTGCCGGAGCGGCGGCAATGGATGAACTTGTGGAGCAGTATGCACAGCTCGGCAGAGGAGAGGAGGCAACTGTGAATAAGTTTGCCTATCAGCTGGCTTACAATCTTATTCCTCATGTGGATGTGTTTACCGACAACGGTTATACCAAGGAGGAAATGAAGATGTTCAATGAGACCAAGAAAATCATGCACGAGCCGGATCTGGATGTGAGCGCGATGTGTGTGCGTGTGCCGGTGATGCGCGCTCATTCCGAGGCGATATGGATTGAGACCGAGCGCCCGATAAGCGTTGATGAGGCTCGTGATGCTTTAGCTGCAGGTGAGGGTATAGTGGTTGTTGATGCTCCCGCCGAAAAGAAATATCCTATGCCACTGTTTGTTGCCGGTAAAGACCCGGTGTATGTAGGCAGAATACGTAAGGATCTCTGCAATGAGTGCGGACTCTCTTTCTGGGTAGTCGGTGACCAGATAAAGAAAGGCGCGGCTCTTAACGCTGTGCAGATAGCACAATATATGCTGGCTCACGGTTGGAAAAAGTGAATTGACTAAACCATGAGCGTGCCTTCTATACAGGCGATAACTCCCATTCTCACAACACCGGTATCAATCTTTTTAGCGGTGTTGCTGATTATTCTTGTCACACCGGTTCTTCTCAACAAGCTCAAGATACCCCATGTGATAGGTCTTATAATCGCAGGTGTCATAGTGGGTCCCTACGGGGTGAATCTGCTTGCCCGTGATATGAGTTTCGAGGTGTTCGGGCAGGTGGGTATTCTATATCTTATGTTCCTTGCGGGCATAGAGATAGATATGTATCATCTGAAGAAGAATCTGAGGAAAGGGGCTGTATTTGGCGCGTTTACCTTTGTTGTGCCTATGGTTGTAGGCACAGTGGCATCTCATTTGCTGCTTCGTCTTGATGTGCTCACTTCGGTGCTGCTTGCCTCAATGTTTGCCGCACATACTCTGATAGCGTATCCGATTGTTTCTCGTTTCGGGCTTACGCGCACTTCTCCGGTGGTAATAGCGATCACCGGCACCATATTTACCGTTCTCGGTTCACTTATCGTGCTTGCGGCTGTGGTGGGAATATTCCGGGAGGGGGAATTCAGGCTTTGGGGTACTGTGAAGCTGCTACTCAGGTTAATAGGTTACTGCGTTGCGGTGACATATATTTATCCGCGCGTAACCCAATGGTTTTTCCGTAGATGGAACGACAATATCCTGCAATTTATCTATGTGCTCGCAATGATGTTTCTTGCTGCGCAACTTGCCTCAGTGGCGGGAATCGAGGATGTATTCGGTGCGTTTTTCGCCGGTTTGGTGCTGAACCGGTATATTCCGGCTAAGTCGCCGCTGATGGGTCGTATAGAGTTTGTTGGCAACGCAATATTCATACCCTATTTTTTAATTGGTGTGGGTATGATGATAAATATAGGTGTGATAACCAAGGGCTGGGGTACGCTTTATGCCGCAGGTGTGATGAGTGCGATAGCGATGGCATCTAAGTGGCTCGCGGCATGGTTTACACAACTTAGTTTCAGGTTGCGCGGTCTTGACCGGTCGATCATGTACCAGTTGAGTAATGCCCACACGGCTGTTGCTCTTGCTGTTGTGACCATAGGCTACGGTATGGGACTCTTTGACGAGGTGATTCTCAACGGCACGGTGGTGATGATTCTGATTACCTGCACGGTGTCATCGCTCGGCACTTCGCGTGCCGCCCAGAAGCTTAAAGTGGAGATGCTGAGTGATGAGGATGCGAATGAGAGTGATACCTCCAGGAAGAGAGGTGACGTGCTTATTCCAGTTGCCAATCCGTTGACTGCTGAGGAGCTTGTTGACCTCGCGTTGATGATGAAAGGGCGGAGAGAAGGCACTGTATATGCGCTTCATGTGAGAAATGATAATTCCGCGTCATCGCGCGCAATAAGCAGGAACTCGCTAGATGTGGCTGAACAGGCGGCGGCAAGCGTGGATGTTAAAATTACTCCACTTGAGCGGTATGACATGAATTTTGTTACCGGTGTAGTGAATAC
>CAMWYV010000043.1 GCA_947178565.1 uncultured Porphyromonadaceae bacterium
GTGTAAGAGTGCCATCGGTGTGATTGACTTTGAAAATCACTACTCCGTCACCTTTAAGGCGGTTTGATGCGTAAAGAAATTTGTTGTCAGGGGAGAGGTGAATGTCGGCGCTACCTTCAGCGTTTAGCGAATCCGCCGCTATCGTTTGCTTTAGAGTGAGTTTGTCATCAGATATATCAAATACATTTATCTCACCGGAAATTTCGGTGAGCATATAGGCGTGTTTACCGGTTGAATCAAATGTAGTGTGACGTGGACCGCTTCCCGGTTTCATTTTGATTTCGGTAATTTCATCGCCGGTGTATGGAGCCGGGATGACATATATTTTATCTGTGCCGAGGTCATTGGCAAGCATTGTGCCGGTACCGGGAATAAAACTTATCTGATGAAGATGCGGCTGAGACTGACGCAGCGAATCAATGCTGCTGCCATAGAATTGCATAATCATAACTGTGTCAGCAAAGAGTCCCGTACTGTCCAGAGTATAACCGCTTATGCTTCCGCCCATATAATTGGCGGTGAAAACACGGTTTCCGTCCGGCGACAGGATTATGTGGCATGGAGCCGCACCTCCTGTAGTGTCGCTTGCGCAGAGTTTCAGCCCTGAGCCGTTTGCTTCGAAAGTGAGCATATTCATGGTGCTGCTGTTGCCGCTGTCCTCTCCTACTGAATACAGGCGATGATTTTCGGCATCCACGCATATGAATGATGGATTGCTGACTCCGCTGGCTTCGCTTACCAGAGTCCATTCACCATTCTGCTGATTAAAAGAGTAGCATTTTATGCCGGTGGAATCGGCAGGCGCATAGCTACCGGTAAACATAAGCAGAGTGTCGTCACTTTGTTTCTTACTACCGGCGCATCCGGCAGTAAGTGCGGCTATTATGGCGGTAATTAATAAGCCGGGTTTTATCATTTGTTATTTAATTGAGTGGTTATTAGAATGATATATTGGAATTGGTGGCACCCCAACCCGCGCGGTCAAGGTTGCGGTAGTGCACAGCTTCTCTCATGTGAGCCGGTTGCACATCCTCGCTTCCTTCAAGATCGGCGATAGTGCGTGCCACTTTAAGAATGCGGTCGTATGCACGGGCACTCATGTCAAGTCGCACCATTGCTTCGCGAAGTTGCTCCTTAGTCTCATTTCCGAGCACTACATGGCGGTTTAGGAGCCTGGTGGTCATCTGAGCATTGCAATGTACATTAGGCTCATCCTTAAATCTCTCTTCCTGAATCTTACGCGCTCTCACTACCCGCTCACGTATGGACGCACTGCTCTCACCGGGAGCACCGGAGGAAATTTCTTCAAACGGTACTGGTAGAATCTCCACCTGCAAATCAATACGGTCAAGCAGAGGACCCGAAATACGGTTGAGATATTTCTGGACAGCTCCGGGAGCGCAGGTGCACTCTTTAGTAGGATGATTATAGTATCCGCATGGGCAGGGATTCATACTCGCTACAAGCATGAAGCCTGCGGGATAGTCTATCGAATATTTCGCTCTGGATATGTTTATGTGTCTGTCTTCCAAAGGCTGGCGCATCACTTCAAGAACACCTCTTGAAAATTCCGGAAACTCATCGAGGAACAGTATGCCGTTGTGGGCAAGTGAAATTTCACCGGGTATGGGATTGCTTCCGCCGCCAACAAGTGCAACAGGCGATATTGTGTGGTGGGGTGAGCGGAATGGTCGGCGCGTGAGCAGTTTGGAGCCCCCTTTCAGTTTGCCTGCCACCGAGTGGATTTTTGTGGTTTCTAATGCTTCGGCGAGTGAAAGAGGTGGGAGAATACCGGGTAATCTCTTAGCCATCATACTCTTTCCGGATCCCGGAGGACCGACAAGGAGAATGTTGTGACCGCCTGCACACGCTACTTCAAACGCTCTCTTTACACTCTCCTGACCCTTGACTTCTGAAAAATCAAATTCAAAATCCTGGACATCAGCGGCAAACTCAGCGCGAGTATTGACCACAGTAGGCTCTATGTCACTTTTCCCCGCAAGAAAATCAAGCACCTGACGTAGATTATCCACCCCATATACGTCAAGATTGTTTACAACCGCAGCTTCGGTAGCATTTGCTTTAGGCACAATCATTCCTTTGTAGCCAAGCGAACGCGCTTTGATAGCCATGGGGAGAACACCGCGGATTGGAAGAACCGACCCGTCAAGTGACAACTCTCCCATAATCATAAGTCCTTCCAGTCTGTCTGACGGGATTTTCTCCGCCGCAGCGAGAATTCCCACTGCAATCGGCAAGTCGTATGCAGCACCTTCTTTTTTTACATCGGCGGGGCTAAGGTTGATCACTACTCTATGGCGTGGAAATTCCGTTCCACTCTGATTTATAGCGCTGACTACTCTCTGATAGCTCTCTTTCACAGCTGCATCCGGTAGTCCCACCATTGTAAAACTGAACCCACGATCTACCACTGTTTCGATAGTCACCACAATGGCATCAATGCCCTGAACTGCCGCGCCGTATGTCTTCACCAACATTTTCGTGCCGATTTATTGTTTAACAATTTTTTCACGCACAAACCGCTCTGCCGCTGAAATTGAAGAACCCCTGTGCTGCTGATTGCCTACCGAATCGACCACAATAAAGAATGGTACTCTTGCTACTGATAGACGGCGGAAAGGAGGAGCGGCTACCGTACCCGGTTTCCATACCTGGCTCCATGTGGCGCTATCCTTTTCGGTGACATGTTTCCATGTAGTGCTGTCAGGCGAAGTGTTTACTTCCAATACCGCGAGCCGTTTGTCGGCATAATCGTTGCGCAACGAGCGGAGTTTAGGTAAGATAGAATCGCGTGAAGCTTTATCATCGCCGGTAAATGCCATGAGTGTGGCGGAATGGCGGAATGGTGTATAGCGAACAATCGAATCATTGCGTCCAATGAGAGTCATTGACGACACTGCCTCACGTGATTCTGTAGCGAGTTGTCCCACGAGAATATCGTGGTAATTGGCTATAAGACTCGCAGGTCTTGCATCCGCAGAGATTATACCCAAGAGTGAGTCTGTGGCAATTTCATTATCCGCGGCTCTGAATTGGGTTATTACCGCTACCGTAGCCGCCATTGATTTACGGTTGTCTTCAACAAATACTTTAACAGCGGCATTTATGAGCATTGGGTCAGCAGAAGATAAAACAGTGCTGTTTGAGTTTAAAAAATTAGCGTATAATTCGTTGGCCTTGCTGCCTTTAAGTTTTACTTCAAATGGTTTGTCTGGGTTGATTTCACATTGGATGTCATCTCCGTTGCGAACAATCAGCTGAACCAATGGCGCTCCACCGCTTACACTCAGAAAAGCCACCGCCGGGGTTGATGCAGTTCCTTGGAGGGTGAATTTGCCATCGTTTGCCGTAGTGCCGAGTCTCACATAAGAGCCATCAACGCAATACAGCAACTCAACCCGGCAACTTCCGATACCCTCGATAGTGCCGCTAACCTTGAATGAATCACTTTTGCTGCAACCGGCAGCTATGATTCCCGCCAATAAAATAAGTATATGAGAAAATAATTTCATGCCGATGCGTGTAGTTCACGCAAAAATAGCAAAAATAGCTGTTTGAGTAGCTAAGAGGCTCTCAAATTTTACGATTTTACAGCATACCTAATTCCACCCCGACAGCGACCCGCTCTATTATACCGTCCTTGCGGTCTTTGTCCGGCTTATAATCGCCTTTAAGGTTAACACCGAAGAACCGTCCGAAGGTTTGCCAGAATCCTGCACGGAAAGATCCGAGAAATGCTTTGATGATACTGTAGCTGCTTTGGTCGGTCTCACGCTTGATGAGCTTTATGAGAAGCTGTGCCTGTGATTTGCTGAATTTTTTCAGGACAGGTTTATACTGTTTGAAAATTTCGCCCTCCATTTTCTTGAGGTACTCTTCCCGCTCTTTCTGTGTCGGGAAAGTCTCGATATATTCGTATGTTTCTATGAGAGTGGCGCAGATAAGTTTTGCGTAGGGTAGAGTCTTTTTGACATCACGCACTGTTTTCCAGTAAAATTCCTCCTCTTTTTTATTCTTGAACTTCATCGGAGGAAAAATAGTGACGGTGTTGAGCACGTTCATCTTAACCGTGTCACCATCTACAACGGTATAATAGTAACCTCTTATGCCTTTGACCCTGGCATCAGGGAGATCTACAATGCCGCCGTCTGCCAGCTGTACCTGTTCGGGTGTCTGCGCACCTGCCGTTGCGGCGCATATAGCCGCTACAAGAATAATGATATGTCTGAGGAGTCGTGTCATATCATTATAACGTATCACACACCGTTTTGATTGCGTGACGGTTCCGGCGGATAATCGACCGTGTAATGCAGCCCGCGCGATTCTTTGCGCTCTTTAGCTTGACGCATAATCAGATAGCCTACATTGATGATGTTTCTGAGCTCGCATATTTCTCTGGATGCTTTGGATCGTTTGAAGAGTTCTTCGGTTTCCTCGTAGAGGATATCCAGGCGGTTCCACGCACGGTTGAGACGGAGATTACTACGCACGATGCCTACATAAGCGCTCATTATCTGCCCCACCTCTTTTATGCTTTGGGTAATCAGCACCATCTCCTCCGGACTTCTGGTGCCTTCATCGTTCCAGTCCGGCACATCGGAGCGGAGATCATAATGGGTGATTGCCTCCGAAGCATGAGCGGCTGCCGCGTCAGCGTAAACCACGGCTTCAATCAGAGAGTTTGAGGCAAGACGGTTGCCTCCGTGCAGTCCGGTACAAGAGCATTCGCCGATGGCATAAAGGCGCTTTATCGAAGATTCGCCATATGAGTCAACCGCAATGCCGCCGCATAGATAGTGTGCAGCAGGAGCAACAGGAATATAGTCTTTGGTTATGTCAATACCGAGGGAAAGACATTTTGCATATATATTGGGAAAATGCCGCTTTGTTTCTTCCGGGTCTTTGTGGGTGACATCAAGATACACGTGATCGTCGCCATGCAGTTTCATCTCACTGTCAATGGCGCGTGCAACAATATCACGCGGAGCAAGTGACAGGCGCGGGTCATATTTGTGCATGAACTCTTCGCCTCTCAGATTGCGCAGCACCGCTCCATATCCGCGCATCGCCTCGGTAATCAGAAACGATGGTCGGTCGCCCGGGTGGTAAAGTGCTGTGGGGTGGAACTGGATGAATTCCATATCCCTGACAGTGCCTTTGGCTCTATACACCATAGCGATTCCGTCGCCGGTAGCTACAAGAGGATTTGTCGTTGTGGTATAAACGGCTCCCACTCCTCCGGTGGCTATAACGGTGACGCGTGACAGAAATTTATCAACATTTCCGCTGTTTTCATCCAGAATATATGCGCCGAAACAAGTGATATCCTTTGTCCGTCGGGTAACAATCTTGCCGAGGTGGTGCTGAGTGATTATCTCAATCGCGAAATGATGTTCGAAAATGTCGATATCGGGATTTTCGCGCACTTTGGCTATCAAGCTGTCCTGAATTTCAAAGCCGGTGTTGTCGGCATGGTGTAGGATTCTGAATTCCGAATGTCCTCCCTCGCGGTGCAGATCGAATGTTCCGTCCTCCTTCCGGTCAAAATCAACCCCCCATTCCACAAGCTGGTTTATCTGTCCCGGAGCACCTTTCACCACTTTTTCCACCGCCTCTGGTTTACTCAGCCAGTCACCGGCAATCATAGTGTCGGAAATATGTTTGTCGAAATCGTCAACCGATAAGTCGGTCACCGAGGCGACTCCACCCTGAGCGAGTGCGGTATTGGCTTCTTCAAGAGTAGTTTTGCAGATAAGAGCCACTTTCCCGGTTCCGGCAACCTTGAGGGCAAAACTCATGCCCGCTATTCCGGAACCTATCACCAGATAATCATATTGGCGTGTCATATACTTGACAATTGGTTAGTTGTTGGGCGCAAAGTTACAAAAACTTATTAAGCTACCCGCTTATTAGCAGAGAGAGAGTGATACTCCCCCAAAAGATAGGGTAGCAGGTACACCCATAGCTTTGAATGCTCTGACAATAGTATTAATGGTTAGATTATGACCATTTTCAATCCTGGAAATCTGAGATCGTTGCACACCCATTAACTCCCCCAATTGGGTTTGTGAGAGCTTTTTCTCCTTGCGTGCCTGTTTAATGGCTTCGCCAATGATATAGGATTGTAATTCAGTCTCAAGTGCATCGCGTCTGGCAGTCCCTTTCTCGCCCACAACTCGATTAAGCATCTCTTCGTGTGTATAGAGTTTCATATCAATTGTTTTGATTTTGCTTAGTTGTAAAATATTGTTTCCTAAGCGTTTCCGCTTTTGATAATTCATTTGCCGGAGTCTTTTGGGTCTTTTTTATGAAACCATGAGTTGCAACTACCAAGCTACCACTGCCATTATCCCAGAATGCCAGTAGTCGATAAGTGGTATTTTGAAATCGGGTTCTAAATTCCCAAATATTCTCATTTAGTTTTTTAAATAAATCTTTGTCAACAAAATACCGGCTCTTAGAGATATTGAATGCAATTTTATCCCTGGCTTTTTCCGGTAAGGAATCAAGAAAGTCAATTGCATCAGCCATATAAATAATGTCAAACTTTGCTTTTATCTCCATTTGAAACAGAATATTTTATGCAAAGATAATAAAAGTTACATATATGTAAACATTTGGATGATAATCATTGTTTGCAAATGAATTGCCAACAGATTATTATATTTGCAGAGTAATTATTAACCAACGGTATGATTATAAAAGAAAGACCTGTTATAACTTGGTTGCTGAACACTGAAATATCTGACTTTGGTAAAGGAGTAGCATTTGTCCGACCTATGAATCCACTTAATTATGAGATTCTAAATGATGAACTGTTTAAGTTAAAGGAAATTAGATTAAAAGAACCGGAATGGGGTTTGCCCCAGCTTGTTATGCCCTCCTTCAAGAAGGTAATGGAAAAAAGTATTCCGGCATTTCATAATCTATTCCCATCATTGTTAGAAGAATTCAGTAAAATTGATAAAAGTGGGATTTTAATATTTCCCGATGATACACTTGTGTACGGTTTTGTGGATGGACAACTATATATATGGGATTTTGTTGAACAGAGCAATTATAGTCAGTTGGTTTACTCCGGTGAATATGTTGTTGTTAATGGGGAATCACAGTTTCATATAACAGAATCAATACTTTACGATGAGAACCTATTTGGTGTGACAACGATTAAAGAACGGTTGGATTTAATTGAACAGCGATGTCGTTTTATAGTTCTATATGAGGCGGTAAAAAAATATGTAAAGGTAGAAACCGTGATAATTCCTAAAGGAACTTTTAAAGATATTGAAGGAACTCCCTTGGAATATGTTGAGAAAAAGAAGGTCATAAATCAAAGTGGTCAAGAAGTTTTAGTCATGGATTCCAAGTGGTTTAAAAAAATCATCAATGATAATGATATTCCTGTTAGGGGGTTCTTTCGTATGCAAAATAAGAAAAATGATAAAGGTGAATGGTTCAAAGAACTAATATTTGTTGAACCGTTCATTCGGCATGGCTATCATAGGGATGCAAAAATAGAGGATGAATAGATGTATTTAATAAGAGGTAAAGGTATAGAGTCATTAG
>CAMWYV010000044.1 GCA_947178565.1 uncultured Porphyromonadaceae bacterium
AGCCACTCTCTCCTCTCTCCAGACCGCCGACTTTCAGCTCTTGCGGTGCGCCCACGATTTCGAATACTGGGCATGGCGATGCGTCAGAATCAGGCACAAGCTCACCGGGCAGCTCGTACCTTTCGTCCTCAACAATCCTCAGCGCAAGGTCTTGGAAGTGCTTGAGGCTGACAGGCTCGCCGGATTGCCCTTGCGCATCATCCTCCTCAAGGCGCGCCAGTGGGGAGGCTCCACACTCATTCAGATTTATATGGCATGGATTCAGTGCGTTCTCCGCGACCGGTGGAACTCAGTCATCTGCGCTCATGTCAAAAACACCGCCACCGCTATACGCGCAATGTATTCCAATCTCCTGGAATCATACCCGCCTGAACTCTGGAGTGCCGACTGCAAGCCATCCTTCAGAACCTACGGCGGCTCGAGAGACACCCGTGTCATCGCAGGTCGGAATTCAACTGTCACTATTGGCTCATCGTGGAGTCAGGAAGCGTCACGAGGGCTCGACTGCTCTATGGCTCACCTCAGCGAAGTGGCGTTTTGGGCTGACTGCCGCGAATTTTCACCCGAAGCGTTTGTCCAGGCGGTATGTTCGGGCATACCGCTCCAGCCTCTCACTCTTGTTGCGCTCGAAAGCACCGCCAATGGTGTGGGCAATTACTTTCATCGCGAGTGGCTGAGGGCTAAGCACGGGCAGTCTGATAAGAGACCCGTTTTTATTCCATGGTACGAAATTGAGATATACCGTTCTGAAGTGGCTGATCCGCAGGCTCTTTGGGAGTCTATGGATGAATATGAACGCTCCCTTTGGCACCGCGGGCTCACGCTCGAAATGATTGCGTGGTATCACTCCAAGAGGCGCGAAATGGCATCGGATGAAGCTATGAAAGCCGAGTTTCCAACCGATGACGTTGAGGCGTTTGTCCATTCCGGAGCATCAGTGTTTTCACCCGCGCTTCTGGATAGGCTTAGACAAAACTGTTCGGCACCGGTCGGAGTAGGGGAGATTACAGGAGATGCCCCCACCGGCGAAGATGCTCTTGCAAATGTGCGATTCCTCCCTGATTCACTGGGAGCGCTGGAAATATGGGAGCATCCTATCCCCGGCAGGGAATACGTTGCCGTGGTCGATATCGGAGGCAGAACACGGAGCGCCGATTTCAGTGTCATTGCCGTCCTTGACCGCACTCCGGGGCTTACACCGTCGGTCGTTGCCCAATGGAGGGGACACATCGACCATGATTTGCTTGCGTGGAAAGCCGCATCACTGGCAATGTATTTCCACGAAGCGCTCCTTGTCATTGAAAGCAACACACTTGAATCGGAGCTTGGTGGAGCAAGCAGATATATCCTTGACAGCCTCGCCGAAATTTATCCGCGGTTATACTATCGACGGTCTGAATCCGGATCGGGGCGTAAAGTCGGATTCCACACCAACCGTACTACTAAAAATCTGATTATAACTGCGCTTATTGCTGCGGTGAGGGAAAACGCCTATATCGAGCGCTCCTCTCTTGCCTGTGATGAGATGGCTACATATTGCCAGTTGCCCACAGGAGCCTATGCCGCGCGCGAGGGATGCCATGACGATATCCTCATCACCCGTGCCATCGCCCTCTATGTCGAGCCGCAGGGCACTGCGGTTCACGCTGAATCGCCCCGCGTTCTCCTGAGCCGCGCCCGATGGCGCTGATACCCCACAATAATAAACCTGTTAATCCGTTATTATCACATGAAATACCTCTGTCTGTTAATAATAGCGCTTGCTTTCACTGCTTGCATCAGTGACGATATATCCACATCTCCGTCCGATTTGCCGGAGTTTTCAAGCGATTCTATCGCTCTCGGTGACATTTGGGTCGATGAATGTTCCCCCAATGGGGCACTGACCATATACAACCGTAACTCGGCGGGAATAGTTATCTCTTCGGTAGCTGTTACCGGTAGGGATGCCGACCTCATCAGGATCAACCTTGACGGAGCGCCTTTGGAGCACTTCGCTCCGGTGGAGATTCGGCAGAATGACTCTGTTCTGCTGCTTGCGGCGGCTGTCCCGCAGGTGGGAGGAAAAATAGATGCGGCTGTGACTCTCACGGTCAATTCCGTTTCTCTCACTATACCTCTTGCGGCTAATGTACGGCAGCCACTCGTTTTGCGCGACCACACCGTTTCATCATCTCTATCCCTCTCCGGAGAGGTGAGGGTTTTCGGCACTCTTGAGGTTGAGCAGGGAGCGACACTTGATATCCGACCGGGCACCGTCATGTATATGCACGACAAGGCGCAGCTTATTGTCAACGGTTCTCTTGTTGCGGAAGGTACACCCGGTAATCCTGTCACATTCTGCGGTGACCGCTTCGGCTTTATTGCCGCTGACATTCCATACGCGATACTGCCGGGGCAGTGGAGGGGAGTCACTGTTAACTCAGCCGGCGATAACACTGTCTCATACACCTCCATAATCAATTCCGAAGCGGGGCTGACAATTGGAGAAAATGCTTCGCTTGACCTCGTTAACTGCTGCGTGGCTAATGCACGTGAGAATCTTGTCTCTCTCGAACCGGGAGCTGCACTCACCGCGGCGGGATGCCAGTTCTCGGAGGCGGCGCGTAGTGTTCTTGCCTTGTCAGATGCATCAGCATCGCTTTACCGCTGCACCATCGCCAACTCATACCTTTTCGCGGCTCCTTCGGCTGCCGCGGTTGCTCTGTCGGGTCACTCGGAGCTTTCCGTTGAAAGCTCCATTCTGTATCGCCCCGGCGGAGAACTCTCTCTCTCAGGTGCATCTGTGGCACGGTTCTCAAACACCCTTTTCGGCTCGAAAGGCTCTGATGATGACGCATTCATCAGTTGCCTGTGGGCGGCAGATCCGATGTTTCTCATAGATTTGGAAAAATATTCCTTTGACTATCGCCTTGCGCCTGACTCACCCGCGAGAAAACATTCCACACAGGCATCTCACTCATATCTGCCTCTTGATCGCTTCGGCACTCCCGCACCCGACCCGGCCCCGCTCGGAGCATACAACTAATCGCCACCGGAGATGTTATAGTGATATAGGTGACTAAAAGCCACTGAAACCATTAACACTTATTAGCTATGACAATCTCTGACCGTATCAGGCACTTTTTTCATGTAGTATCTAATATTCGCCCTGTTGTGTGGATTGCACTGTACGTGGCGGTAATACCGGTATTCGCACTGATTTATCAGGCGATACCCGCCGGACAGTTCAGGATTCCCGATGGAGGCACGACCGACTTCGGCTCATGGCTATACTACAGTATTGTCACTATCACCACTCTCGGATTTGGTGACTACACACCTTCGCAGGGAATTGCTCAGTCAGTTACCGCCGTTGAGGTCATGTGCGGTCTGATTTTCCTCGGGCTGTTCCTCAATGCCGTAGGGTCTATGAAATCAGAGATTGATGTCACCTCCGAAATTGAACGTCAGAAGCGGATACGCGAGGAAAACGACCGGCAGAGGCTACTCAAGAATGTACCCGCTCTCATGTTCTCGCTTAATACATTCCTCGCATACTGCTATGCCGTGACAACTCCCCGGTCACGCCGCAATGACAAGGATGCATCATACAATCCCGACTTCACTTTTGCCGATATGTGCGATCTCTTTGAACCAAGCGGATTGCCCGAGGATAACACTACGCTACCCGCCGCGCAGCGGCTCCTGCAGGCGGCGAAGCGCACGAGCGAGGCGCTTGATTCACTCCAGAGCCGTGTGGACCTCCGCCAGTGGGAGGATCTCCTTGAAGATGCTTTCTCATTTGTAGCGGCATATCAGATGTTCTCCGATGTAGGATACTTCTCGGTGCCGAAGCCACAACTTCAGCAGCAGATAAAAGACTACACCGGCGCGGTGGACGATGCTCCCGTATCACTTCACAATGTCGCCGAGCTATACCGCTTTATCAAACAGAATGCGGCAACGGCGCGCGAAATAGAAACGCTGCTTACACGTATTTCCACTCCCACCGCATAACCCCATACACCTAATTTTATTAGATATGTCAACCGCGCTTCCCGTAGAAGTGCGGTTTGTTGTGATGAGGGGATATCACACTCGGGGGAGTGTTAAAATCACAGGAGATTGATGTTTGTTAACGACTATTAACAAAATGGGGGGGGGTAATATGCTCCATTTAGTTAATTTTGCTAAGTTTTTCGTCCATTTAAAAGCTGGTTTTAAGGTTTGATAACAAATTCAGGAGTTTAATATGTTACTAATCAAAAAATTGACTGGCAAAGTGAACATTAAACAGTTCATAAACTTGAACAACCATTTTATTTTTAACCAATAATCAATATTACATGAAACGGAAACTGTTATTGTTTTTGACATGTTTGTCGCTCATGGCAGGAGTATCAATGGCGCGCACTGTTCGCGGCGTTGTCCTCGAAGCGGCTACTGATGAGCCCGTTGTTGGAGCTTCAGTAAAGTGTAAGGGTAATCCCACTATTGGAACTTCTACCAACATCAGCGGCGAGTTCTCCCTTAATGTGCCTGACAACGAAAAGACTCTCGTTGTATCATTCATAGGCATGCAGACCAAAGAAGTCGCTATCACAGGCGACAATCTCACCATTACTCTTGACGAGGCTTCACTCGATCTTGACGAGGTAGTGGTTGTGGGTTACGGTACCACAACCAGACACAAAACAACTACTTCTGTGTCTGTCATCAAGGCTTCTGAAATCGAGGCTGCACCGGTATCTAACCTCACCCAGTCACTCGCAGGACGTGCGGCAGGTCTTATCGTTACTCAGAACGGTGGTGGTCTTAACGCAGGTGCTAACGTATCAATCCGTGGTGGTGGAACACCGCTTTACGTTATTGACAACATCGTCAGCGAGCAGCGCGAGTTCCAGAACCTCAACGCATCTGACATCGAGTCAATCTCAGTGCTTAAGGACGCTGCAGGTACTGCTATCTACGGTCAGCGTGCAGGTGACGGTATCATTATCGTTACTACAAAACGCGGACAGGCTGGTAAAATCAGCGTTGACTACAACTTCGATTACAGCCTCAGCAGCCCGACAGAGCTCCCGAAAAAGCTCAACTCTTTCGATGCCGCTACATACTGGCGTCTCGGCTACGAATATGATGGAGAGCCTTATCCTGCCACTCTTTCTGATGCTGCTATGGAGCTCTACAAAAACGGTCAGGATCCTGAAAACTATGCTAACACAAACTGGCAGAGAGAAGTGCTTCACAGACGCGCTCCCGAACAACGCCACCAGCTCACAATCACTGGCGGTAGCGAACGTGTTAAGGCATACACCGCTCTTAGCCTCTTCGATCAGAGCTCACTCTATCGGTCTGACAACCTCACATACAAGCGCTACAACGCTCGTACAAACATCACGATTGATATCAAGGAAATCGGTCTTCAGTTGAACACCGGTCTTGAAGCATACATCTCTCAGTTCAATCAGCCTATCGCTGGCTATGGAACTGTGTTCATCCACATTCAGGACAAGTGGCCCGGTCAGGCTGGTAAAAACCCCCTCGGTCAGCCTTACGGCGGTACTGTTGAAAACCCCCTCCGCTATATCTCTGACGAAGGCGGTTACAACAAACAGAATGATGCTAACGTCCGCGGTTCTATCGATGCGGTTTGGAGTGTGCCCTGGGTTAAAGGTCTCTCTATCATCGGTCGCGCAAGCTACTCATTCCTCAACCAGCGTCAGAAAATCTGGAACAAGGAAGCTCCCCGTTATGACTGGGAAGGTGTTCCCGGAGTCGTTGACAAGCCCTCGCTCACTAAAGCGTTCAACTTCTACGACTACTACAACACTCAGCTTCTTGCTAACTACAACCGCACTTTCGGTGTAAACAATATCGATCTTACTCTCGGTGTCGAGGCAACTGGTTCAGACTACGACAACCTCAACGCATATCGTAAAGGTTATATCATTGATGTGGATCAGCTTGCTGCAGGTCCTACTGAGGGTCTCACTAATGGTGGTGCTAACGGTGCTCAGTGGCGTACAGCTTCTGTTATCGCTCGTGCTCACTACGACTTCGATTCTCGCTACATCGCAGAGTTTGCTCTACGTCACGACGGTTCAGACAAATTCCCCTCTAAAAAACGTTGGGGTACATTCTTCTCTGGTTCACTCGGTTGGAACGTGTCTGACGAAGCATTCTGGAAAGAAAGCCAGATGTCAACCGTTTGGAATATGTTCAAAATACGTGGTTCATTAGGTGAAATCGGTCAGGATAGCGGTGTTGGTCGCTACGCTTACCTTTCATCTTACTCACTTTCTCAGCGTGGTATCGTTCTCGGAGATACATTCTATCCCACATTCAGCGAAGGTGCACTCCCAAGCCCCGATATCTCCTGGTACACTCAGCGTGACTTTAACATCGGCTTTGATTTCGGTATGTTCAACAACGCATTCTCAGGTTCTGTTGACTATTTCTTCAAGAGCACAAAGGGATACCTCGCTTCTCCTTCAAACGTAGGTTACACCGCACCACTCGGTCTTGCACTTCCTACTGTTAAGTCTGACGGTGAGCGCCGTCGTCGTGGTGTTGACTTCACACTACAGTACAACGGTCGCGTAGGTGACTTCACTTATCAGGTTGGTGGTAACTTCACTTACTTTGATACTCGCTGGAACATCAACCCCAACGAAGCTGAAACAACTCTCAAGAATCCTTATCAGAGAGGAACACAGGTTGCAGACTACTATGACCTTCTTTGGAAAAACCTTGGATACTTCACAAGTGCTGAGGAGATCATGAACTCACCTGTGTTCAATGGCAGCCTCGGTACCCTGATGGCAGGTGATATCAAATATTATGACTTCAACGGTGACGGTAAGATTGACGATAGCGATAAACTGCGCCTTGGCAAAGACCGTACTCCCCTCGGCAACTACGGCATCACCGCATCTGGTCAGTGGAAAGGTCTTTACTTCAACATGCTCTGGCAAGGTGCTACAAACTGCAATATGTTGCTCGGTCAGGGTCTTAGAGGTAATGGATGTACCGGTTATCCCGGTCCGGTTATCTATGAATTCCAGACAGATATCTGGAATCCATCTAATACCGATGCTCTCTACCCGCGTCCACACTATGCTGACTTCGGCAACAACTTCAGAGGCTCGGACTTCTGGCTCGTACAAGCCCGTTACATCCGTCTTAAAAACCTCACTATCGGCTACGACTTCAAGCACAAACTGCTCAAGAAAGCTACCTGGCTTAAGAAGTGTAACGTAAGCCTATCCGGCTACAACCTCCTTACATTCAGCCCTGCTAAGAAATGGGGTCTTGACCCGGAAGCTTCTGACTATACTGCTTCAGGTGGCAACTATCCTATCGGAAGAATCTATACTCTGAGCGTTAATCTCGGTTTCTAAACAAAACAAGGAAATATTAATATGAAAGCTAAATATCTAATTCCTATTGCACTTGGTTTCGCAATGGCAACTCAGAGTTGCGCGGATTTCCTCGAAACCGAGCCTGCAGAATCTTACAGCCCGGACCTCGTTTGGGGTATTGAGGCAACTGACTCTTATACACATAACCGAGCCCACG
>CAMWYV010000045.1 GCA_947178565.1 uncultured Porphyromonadaceae bacterium
AATTTAAATTATACACCAAGTTGCCAATCTCAACAGCATTTGCATATTGAAATATGACAATACAGAAGAATAACGTTATAGAAAATTTCTTCATTGTAACAATTTTTTTATGAAATGAAATTACCAATTTCTTTTAGCTCCAGCTTCTAAGCCAGAACTGATTGAAAATGTCAGATTCACAGTCCTGTTGTCCATCTTCATGAAAGTCATAGATAGAGAACACTTTGTAGCCGGAAGATTTCACGCAATCATAAGTTTTAAACAGTTCTTGGGAATGAGTCACACAACATATTAATACATAGTGCATCTCAAAACCTTTGTTGCGATAATGCTCTTCCATTATTTCCTTATATACATCCGTTTGAAGTTCACCTCTTGCATTTCTTCTCACAGTGGAGTAATATTTGTTTTCAACCAGCAACGCAAATTTTCTTTCTCCTGATGAAGCGTCTTTGAGTATAATCTCCGCAGTTAGATCTGTAAATTTCCATTGTTTCCAAACTTTTACGCTGAGAATCTCCTCACCATTATCTTCTAAGTCCAGAAGTTTAAAAAGGATTTTACGGCAATAAGAAGCAAATATTGGCTTATTTTTATTGTCAAATGAACGCAAAGTATATGAAATGACATAATCCATCATATGCTCTGCCGGTCCATTTCCTAAGGAAGAATCAACCATTAACAGCTCTTCCTCAGCTTCAGGAATGTTTGGGTTCTCATTCATAGCTTTTTAGATGCCGCGGTCTTCCCCTCGTTGGCGTTTATATAAATAAAAAAGCGTAGGAATCTGTATCTGTTACCGTCCTACAGTCTGAGGCTTCTCGCATTGCCCTTTAATCGTCGGACGGCAACGCAGAAGCCCACGCCGGTATATGCAACAATATAACGGACTCCGATGGACACGATACATCATGCCATAACAGGAGCCGCCGATATTTTACATATCCACGGGCATCTACCGTTGCTCAAACCTTGACGATTAAATGAAATTTTGCGAGAATTTCAGACTGTCAAGAATCAGCGCGGATAAACGCTTTCTATGTATGTCACATCCCGCCCTCTGTCCCCGGACCGTGGGTTGGTGTGGATGAACCTCACCCTACCGGCGTGGTTTGAAGACGGTCTGCAGTGCAAAGGTAATAAATAATTTGGAATAAGTGGGTTAGTCTGGTAGTCAGTAGTCGGGGAGTCGTAAGGGGGAGTACCGGATCACAGACGCGACATCTCCGATGCCGCCATATAGGGAGGTGGTCGCTCTCCCCAGCCTGCGCGTCATGACGCTTGGCAGGGGTTACTCACAGAATCGCACCGTCGGTGCTGACTCAGGCAGACATGATACATCATGTCCCTACTCTTTGGTTACTTACAGAATCGCACCTTCGGTGCTGACCCGGGCAGACATGATACATCATGTCCGTACTCTTTGGTTACTCACAGAATCGCACCGCCGGCGCTGCTCAGGGCAGACATGATACATCATGTCCCTACTTTGCCTGCTTGTGGTTACTCACAGAATGCTCCTGCATCCGACATTTTAAGGAATATGGGTTAGACGTCGGGGTTGGAGGAATGGTTCTTTTTGATTGTGTTTGTCACGAAGTTGGTGAGATATACGGTGAATAGCGGGAATATTATCATTCCGCTGACAGGAAGCACAACTGCTACAATCTTTCCGGCAACAGTTACCGGAGAGATGTCGCAACCGACCGTTGATAAGTTCATGAAGCTCCACCATAGGGCGGTCCAGTAGGTGTCAACATCCGGATTGACTCCATACTCTCTGGAATAGAAAATGAGCGAGCAGTAATAGCAGACCAGGAACATTATGCATAAGTAGCTTGCAAACAGACTGTTAATGGCATTGCTTGAAAGGTAACCCATTACAATTGATAGTGCGAGGGCACCGCGCGCCAGAGGTATGAAGCGCACGAAGTACATAGCATCGTGACTCAACTGGATATCAAGATAGTTGATTATATTCAGATATGGTATTGAAAGCAAGAGGAATACCAGTCTGTGCCGGAAGAATTTCCCTCGGTTTTCAGCATAAATCAATCCGACACAGAAATCGATGATGAAGAATACACATACCCAGAGCTGGAATGTCATATATGATGTATTCTGCATGAAAGGTATGTTTTTAAATGTGTCGAATGAAATCCATACGATCAACATTACGGACAGAACCAGCACAACAAGGTTCATAAACATTTGCAGACGCTTGCCGAATTCTTGTTTCGGAGTCGTCTGAGAAGTCGGAGTATCGGAAGTGTTAGACATAACGGATGAATTTTTATTAATTTAAACGCACGGGGTTAAGAATTGTTTAACTTTGTGCATCAAAGCATCGACAATGAAAAGCGAAAACGAAATATTCAGCCGCGCCCGTCTGCTGTTCGGCGACGAGGGTATGAAAAGGCTATCAGAAATAAAGGTGATAATATTCGGGGTAGGCGGAGTCGGTTCCTGGTGTGCCGAGGCGCTGGTGCGCTCCGGGGTTATGAATCTCACCATAGTTGACTGCGACACAGTGTGTCCGTCCAATATAAATCGTCAGCTTATGGCATTGCATTCCACTGTCGGTGAGCCGAAAGTGTCCGCTCTAAAGAGAAGATTGCTTGATATTAACCCGAATGCACTAATAGATGCACGCGAAGAGGTATTTAATGCCGAAACTGCGGAATCATTTCATCTGGAAAGCTATGACTATATAATAGATGCTATAGACTCCCTGGCAGACAAGGCATTGCTAATTCTGCTCGCCACCCGCACAAAAGCGCATTTTTTCTCATCTATGGGAGCTGCTCTTAAATTGGATCCGGAGAGAATCGGTATAGCTGAGTTCTGGAAAGTACAGGGGTGTCCGCTTGCGCGTGCATTACGTCAGCGGTTTAAACGGTCCGGGGAGTTTCCGGCGAGGAAATTCAAATGCGTGTATAGCGATGAGCTTGTGGCAAATAAATCGGTTCTGGATGAACCGGATGACAATAGCGGCAAGACCCGGGTAAACGGTTCACTGATGCATATCACTTCGATTTTCGGTGCTATGCTTGCATCGCTTGTAATCAGAAGCGCTACCGGAAATTAATCAACAGGGTAGGTGTCGAAAGCATAGAGGTCGGTAGATAGATAGCGCTCTCCGGTGTCAGGAAGCAGCGCAACTATCACTTTGCCGGCATTCTCATCTTTTTTTGCCTCGGCAATGGCTGCGGAAAGAGCGGCACCGGAGGAGATACCCGCAAGCACTCCTTCTTTCTGTGCGAGAAGTCTGGATGCTTTGATTGCCTCCTTGTCTGTAACGCGCATCACCTTGTCAACCACTTTAGGGTTGTAATTGTCAGGAATGAATCCCGCACCGATACCCTGAATCTTATGAGGACCCGGTTTGCCGCCGGACAATACCGGACTGGCATCCGGCTCCACTGCTATCGCCTCAACAGCCGGATTGTGGTTCTTGAGGGTTTCGGCAGTTCCGCTTACAGTGCCGCCGGTGCCGACACAGGCAATAAAGATGTCGATTTTACCATCCGTATCCCGCCAGATTTCCTCACCGGTGGTGCGCACGTGCGCAGCAGGATTCGCAGGGTTTTCAAACTGCCCGAGAATTATTGCTCCCGGAGTGGAATCTCTGAGTTCTTCCGCCTTTTTTATCGCTCCTTTCATGCCTTCACTGCCCGGAGTGAGCACAAGTGTGGCACCAAGCGCTTTAAGCAACATCCTGCGCTCTTCGCTCATGGTTTCAGGCATAGTCAGTATAAGTTTATACCCTTTTACCGTTGCTACCCATGCGAGACCAATTCCGGTATTACCGCTCGTAGGCTCAATAATTACGGCTCCGGGTGTTAACCGTCCGTCAGCCTCCGCCGCCTCTATCATGGAGAGAGCCACTCTGTCTTTCACACTTCCGCCGGGGTTGAATGATTCCAGTTTAACGAGGATTTTAGCTTTGGCATTCTCGGCTTTCTCAATATTTTTCACTTCGAGTAGCGGAGTATTGCCGATGAGTTCGGTTATAGAGTCGTAAATTTTTTTCATATCGGGTAGTTTTTCCGGTATTATAACATATAGAAGTCAGAATGCGTTCTCATCACCCTGAAAAATGTTGATGAGAGTGCGGGCTATAATCTTTATGTCAAGCATGAATGACCAGTTTTCGATATACCAGACATCGTGCTCAACACGCCGTTCCATTTTCCACAGTTTGTCGGTGGAGCCACGGAAACCGTTTACCTGTGCCCATCCGGTGATGCCGGGTTTTACAGAGTGGCGGAGCATATATTTTGCAATCAGCGGTTTATAATGCTCCGTGTGGCTTACCATGTGCGGACGGGGTCCGACAACAGACATCTGCCCGATGAACACGTTGAAAATCTGTGGCAGCTCGTCTATACTGGAATGGCGGAGAAATCTGCCTATCGGAGTGACGCGCGGATCGTTTTTCTCAACCGGTGCCTCATCATCCGGATTATAATACATCGTGCGGAACTTTAGGCAATCAAAAGGTTTGCCCTTGTATCCGGTGCGCTTCTGCCTGTAAAATACCGGTCCTCCTGATGAGGCCTTTATGCAGATGGCTACCGGAATGAAAATGATCGGGAACAATGCTATTGCAGTGGTGGAGATAGTCAAGTCGAGTATTCTTTTAGAAACTCTCGCGGTCCAGAGCGTCAACGGTGAATTCTTCACCGGCATCACAGCCATGTGTCCCAATGTGTTGAGGCGGAACCCGCGTGGCACAAACCGCGATATTTGCGGCACATAGTAATACTGCGCCTTATTATTATCGGCAACAGCGACAGTTGTCAGCAAGGTGGAAGGATTATCTCCAGGCAGCGTGCAGAAAATTTCATCTACCTTATTATCTTTCACAAACCGTTCAAGCTCGCTGATGTCAGCCATGGGAATATTGTAGTCTCCATCGGCAAACGGAGCATCACTGAAAACAGCGAGAACTCTGTAGCCGAATCCCGAGTCATTTTCAAGCTCATGAATAAGTCTCTTGGATGTCTCGTTATCTCCCACAATCACCACGCGGCTGTAGTTTTTGCCGTGTCTTCTATAAGCTTTGAGTACGGTGCGCGTGAGAGTGCGTGCAAGCGGAAGCAGAATAATGGCAAGTGCATAAAATACAGCAAGGGTTTGCCATTGGGGACCTTTTACACCGCTTAAATATATAAGGGTGATAAATACCAGTGCATGAAATCCGAGCGCCCTGATCGCATCCATAGCCGTGCGCTCCATTTTCATAGCCCTGTAAGCTGAACTGCGATAGAGATTCCATCCAGCGGGAATCCAGGCTGCAAATGCAAGCAACTCGATGTCGGGAGAAAGCCAAAGAATGCGTTGCTGACCGGAAATGAGATAAGCGGCGAGCACAAAGGATGAAACCATTGCGCCGATGTCAGAAAAAGACAGTACCAGAGGCACTATCTTGCCATATCTTGTTTTTCTTTCAATTCCGGTCACTATCCTGTATAGGCATTTATAAATGATAGGGGAAATTTTTGCGTGCGGAGAAGATTTTAACTTCACCGCACGCCAATTATATTATTTAAGTTTTGAAGAGATTACCTTCATTTTACCGGAAATCTCAGTCAGTTCATCGCGTAGTCTCTGAATTTTTCTCTCAAGGTCGCGCAGCATGGAGTCACCGCTCTTTGAGCTTGAACTGAAGAATCCGAGATTGTTTTCGTATGTCTGAAGTTCGTTTTTGCGCTGATCGTATGCTCTTGCGAGTCTGTCACGTTCCTTAAGCAGGCGGTTCTTGTCATCACCGATTTCTTCAACGGTCGCTTCAAAAGCATTCATGCGGGCACGGGTCTCGCGCACATCGAGTTTGTCAAAAAGTTCACCTACAACTGTTCTGTATTCTTCGGCGAGTTTCTCCTTGTTTTTCATCGGAACATGACCGGTAGCCTGCCATGTGGCGCGTAGCTCCTGAAGCTGTTTGATCGCTTCCTCGCGCGGAGTGTCGTTTTCGGGAGAGTTGAGGCTATTGAGTTTCTCAACAATCGCTTTCTTGATTTTCAGGTTAGCCTGCTCTGTTTTACGCACATCTGAAGTGCTTTTCTTCTTATTGGCAAAGAATGTATTGCAAGCGGCACGGAACCTCTGCCATACTTCATCGCTGTTTTTGCGTGGCACAGCGCCGATAGTTTTCCACTTTTCCTGAAGACTGATGATGGCATCGGTGGTCTTGCGCCAGTCCGTGCTCTCCTGCAGCTTCTCGGCTTCCTCACAGAGCGCGATTTTCTTAGCAAGATTCTCGCTCATATCCTCTTTTGAGCGCTTGAAGTATTCAGCCTTGCGTTTGAAAAAGTCATCACACTGCTCGCGGAAACGGGCAAAGAGTGTATTATTAGCTTTCTTGGATGCATATCCTATAGCTTTCCATCGTTCTTGAGCATCAAGTATTTTCTTGGTCATCTCATCCCATTCGGCAAAAGATGAGGGAGCTGCGAAATCAAGAGCCTCAATCTCTTCGCAGATTGCGGTCTTTGCATCCTCATTTTCGCGCTCTTTTTTCTTTCTTTCTTCAAAATGAGCCTGATAGCGCTTATTTACCTCTGCGCTGGCATCTTTGAATGTAGCCCAAATTTCTTCACGCACCTCTTTAGCAACTGGTCCAATCTCGCGCCACTTGTCGTGAAGATCCTGAAGACGGCGGAATGCTGTGATTACATCTGGCTCCTCGATGAGTCGGGTCGCCTCGTCAATAAGCAACTGCTTTTCTCCAAGGTTTTTCTTGAAATCATAATCGCGAAGCTCCTTATTTACTTTCCACTGGTCGTAGAAGCGTTCAACTGTGTCCTGATAGTTTTTCCAGACACTTGTGGTGTTTTGCGGTGGCACTTCGCCGGTTTCCTTGAACTCGGTCTGGAGCTCCTTTACGCGCTGATAGTGGCGGTTCACATTGTCTGTGTCAGCACTAAGCTGGGTAATTTCCTCGATAATTGCATTTTTGCGCTCAAGATTACGCAACTGTTCAGCTTCAATCCTGGCTCTCTGTTCCGCCTTCTTATCCTTTATAGTAGCGAGAACTTCCTTGAATTTTATCTCGGTTGCATCTTCATCGGCAATAAAATCTTCGGAGGCATTACCATTTTCGATGAACGCTGCTTTGGCTTTTCTTATATCCTCATTGTGAAGAGTGTAGAACTGCTGCTTGATAGCCGCCACCTCCTCAGTGGTAATGTCCTGATCTGTTTGAACGAGAGCGGTCAGCTTCTCAAGCAGACTTTCCTTGGTGGTAGTTTCTTCTTTCACGGTATCCTGAGCGATCTCGGCGTCGGCGGAGATCTCAGCATCAATAGGTTTCAGCACTTCTGCGCTATCAAGCATGTCCATAATATAAAAATATAAGTGGGTAACGATTGGTCGATGTTGTCAAGACAGCATCGAAGAGCCAAAGGTAAACAAAATATTTAAACTCACCCTATTTTTTAATGAAAATGTGCATATTGTTGTTTTTTTATCGCACCCGTTCCGATGCCTGTCGGCTATTTTTTATACATTTGCATTATCAACAAATCAAGATTATAAATATATGAG